>JBOHQB010000046.1:0-5649 GCA_050731995.1 Candidatus Rokuibacteriota bacterium | reverse complement strand
CTTCCGGTGCATTTCTACTCGCGCGACGAGCTGCTCGCGCTCACGCGCGAGAGGTTCGAGCCCCTGGTCGAGCCGCGGGAGGAGGTCATCGCGCGCACGGCGCCGCAGACCGGCTCCTGGGCGCAGTGGGAGGGAGTCTGGCGGCGGAAGTGATCCGGTGCTAGAAGAGAGCGTCTCGGTGGGAGGTGCGAGTGAAGGCGGCATTCTTCAAGGAGCACGGCGGCAGCGACAAGATCCTCTACGACGACTACCGCGATCCCGTCGCGGGCGCCGACGACGCGATCGTCCGCGTGCGCGCGTGCGCCCTCAACCGGGTGGACATGCTGCTTCTCGACGGACGCTTCCCGCCGCCGGAGGGGCTGCCGCACGTCAACGGCTGCGAGGTGACGGGCACGATCGAGGCGACGGGCCCCGCGGTGAAGGGGCTCGCCCACGGCCAGCGCGTGATCATCTTTCCGGGCTTCGCGTGCGGCACGTGCGAGTTCTGCCTGCGCGGCGAGCGGACCGTGTGCCTCCGCTACGGTTATCTCGGCGCCCACCGGGACGGCGGCTACGCGGAGCTCGTGAAGGCGCCCGCGGCGAACATCCTGCCGCTGCCCGAGCCGATCGCCTTCGAGCAGGGGGCCGCGGTGCCGCTCGCGATGCTCACGTCGTGGCACGCGCTCGTCCACCAGGCGCGGCTGCAGCCGGGACAGACCGTGCTCGTCCACGCCGCGGGCAGCGGCGTCGGCAGCGCGGCGATCCAGATCGCGCGGCTGGTCGGCGCGAGGGTGATGACCACGGTCGGCTCCGACGACAAGATCGAGTTCGCGCGGGCCCTCGGCGCCGAGCACGTCGTGAACTATCGGACCGGCGATTTCGTCGAAGAGGCCAAGAAGTGGAGCGGCAAGCGTGGGGTGGACGTCGTCGTCGAGCACATCGGCGGCGAGACGTTCGAGAAGTCCGTCTACGCGCTGACGCGCCTGGGGATGCTCGTCTCCATCGGCTCGCACGACACCCACTGGGGGCGGCTCGACCTGCGCCACGTCTATTCCAAGAACCTGCGTGTCGTCGGCACCAACCTCGGCTCGATCCTCGAGCTCCGGACGGTGCTCGACTACATCGTCGCCGGCCGCCTCGCGCCGGTGATCGATCGCGCCTTCCCGCTGAAGGACGCGCGTCAGGCCGTCCAGCACGTGCTCGACCGGAAGAACAAGGGCAAGGTCCTGCTCGTCCCGTGACGCTCGCTGCCCTCCTCGAGCGGGCCGCGCTCCGTCACCCCGGCGCCGACGCGGTGGTGGACGGCGGCCGGCGCCTGACCTACGGCGAGCTGCACGCGCGGGCGCGGACGCTGGGCGACGCGTTCAGGATCCTCGGCGTCGGCCGCGGCGACCGCGTCCTGATCGCGCTCAAGAATCGGCTCGAGCACGCGCTGGCCTACTGGGCGCTCCAGACGATCGCCGCGGTGCCGGCGCCGGTGAACTTCCGCCTGGCCTCCGGCGAGCTGAAGTACGTCCTCGACGACTCGGGCGCCCGCGTCGCGCTGTTCGAGCGCGCCACCGCGAGTGCTGTGGTCGAGGCGGCCGGCGGGCGCGACCTCCCGCTCGTCTTCGCCGGCCCCGACGCACCAGACGGCTCCATAGCTTTTGATCGACTGGTCGGTGGGGGGCAGGGCAGGCGACCCCTGCCCCGCACCGATCCAGCGGAACAAGACCTGTCGCTCCTGCTGTACACGTCCGGGACCACGGGGCGACCGAAGGGCGTGCCGCGCACCCACAAGAACCACTGCGCCGGCGCGCTCGCGCACGCGCTCCAGTGCGGCTATGCGTGGGGCGAGCGGACGCTCGGCGTGATGCCGCTCTACCACACCATGGGCATCCACTCGCTGACGAGCATGGCTGCGGTGAACGGCTGCTTCGTCTGCCAGCCCGACTGGAGCCCGGCGTCGGCGCTCGCCCTGATCGCGGCCGAGCGGCTCAGCGCGCTCTACCTGATCCCGACCCTCTATTACGATCTCGTCCACGCGCCGGAGCTCCCGCGCACGGACGTGTCGTCGGTGCGGAAGCTCGCGTACGCGGGCGCGCCGATGCTGGCGCCGCTGACCGAGGCATGTGCCCGCGTGTTCCACCCGCGCGCCTTCGTCAATCACTACGGCTCGACGGAGATCTACACGTTCTCGATCAGGCCCGACGTGCACGAGAAGCCCGGCTGCGCGGGGCGCCCCGGCCTGAACGGAGCGCTGCGCGTCGTCGCCGCCTCGACCGAGCGCCGCGTGGGACCTGACGAGCTCGCGCCGCCGGGGGAGAAGGGTGAGATCATCGCGAGCCTCGACTCCGACGAGGCGTTCGCCGGCTACTGGAACCATCCCGATGCCGACGCCAGGGCGCTCCGCGACGGCTGGTACTTCACCGGCGACATGGGCTGGGTGGACGCGGACGGCGAGCTGTGGGTCGCCGGGCGCGTCGACGACATGATCATCAGCGGCGGCGAGAACATCCACCCGGTGGAGGTCGAGGACGTGCTGGCGCGCCATCCAGGCGTGCGCGACGTCGCGGTGATCGGCGAGCCGGACCCGCGATGGGGAGAGCGCGTCGTCGCCTTCGTCGTGCCGGCGGCGGCCGGGCTCAGCGCCGAGACGCTCGACGCCCACTGCCGCGCGGCGGCGGACTTCGCCGACTTCAAGCGTCCGCGCCGGATCGTCTTCGTGACGGAGATCCCGAAGACCGCCTCGGGCAAGATCCTGAGGCGGCTGCTGCGCGACGGGCAATACGCGGAGATCAAGGCATGAGCGAGTTCCTGCGAGTGGAGCGTGACGGCGCCGCGGCGACGATCTGGATCGACCGCCAGGCGAAGATGAACACGATGACGGTCGCGATGCGCAACGAGTTCCCCGGCATCTTCCGCGACCTGGACCGCGACGACGGCGTGCGCGTGGTGATCGTGCGGGGCGCGGGCGGCAAGGCCTTCAGTGCCGGGGGCGACGTCGCCGAGTTCCTCACGCTCGCACCGGCCGATCTCGAGCAGTGGGGTGACACGCTCACCGAGGCGGAGCGCTGCCGCAAGCCCGTCATCGCCGCGATCGACGGGTTCACGATGGGCGCCGGTCTCGAGCTGGCCGTCGCGTGCGACTTCCGCATCGCGACGCTCCGTTCCGAGTTCGCGTTCCCCGAGGTGCGCCTGGGCATGATTCCGGGCAGCGGCGGGACGCAGCGCGCGCTCCGGCTGATCGGTATGACCCGCGCCAAGCTCTTCATGCTCACGGGGCGGCGGATCGCCGCGGCGCAGGCCGAGGCGTGGGGCCTGATCACCCAGGCCGTCGAGAACGACGCCCTCGACGCGGCCGTGAAGGCGCTCGCCGGCGAGCTGGCCGAGCGTCCGCCGCTCGCGCTCCGGACGCTCAAGCTCGTGCTCGACCGGGGCGCCGACGCGCCGCTCGCGACCGCGCTCGAGCTCGAGCGAAAGGCGTACGCGTGGCTCCGGTCCACGCACGACTACGAGGAAGGCGTGAAGGCGTTCGTCGAGAAGCGGCAGCCGAAATACGAGGGGCGGTGAGCGGATGGCGCATTCGTCGTTCGGGCTGATCCTCGCCAACCGCGCGGTTGTCCTCGGCGCGATCACCGCGCGCGACCTGCTCGACCTCACGGTCGCGGCGGAGGGGGCCTCCGTCTTCGACGCGGTCTGGGTCGGCGACAGCCTCCTCGCCAAGCCGCGGCTCGAGTCCGTCACGCTGCTCGGCGCGCTCGCCGGCGTCACGCGCCGCGTGCGGCTCGCCGTCGGCTGCATGGCGACCTTCGTCCACCGTCATCCGGTGATGCTCGCGCATCAGTGGGCGAGCCTGGATGCGCTCTCGGACGGGCGCGCGTGGCTCGCCGTCTGCCTCGGCGGACCGAGCGACGCGAACGCCGCGCAGGCCGCCGAACACGCGGTCATGGGCATCCCGTCGACCGAGCGCGTCGGGCGGCTGGAGGAGGGCATCGTGATCCTCCGGCGGCTCTTCGGCGAGAAGAATGTCTCCCACGCCGGGCGCTTCTACACCTTCGACAACGTCACGCTCGAGCCGCGCCCGCTGCAGCAGCCGTGCCCCGTGTGGATCGCCTCGAACCCGACCGGGCTGACCTGGAAGGGTGGCGCCTCCGCGTCGGACGCGGTGGTCGAGCGGTCGTTCCGCCGCGTCGCCAAGTACGCCGACGGCTGGATGACGAACAAGCTCTCGCCCGACGAGTTCGCACGCCAGTTTTCACGTATCCAGGCGATGGCGCGCGAGGAAGGCCGCGACCCGTCACGCCTCGGCAGCGCGCTCTACCACAACGTCAACATCAACGAAGACCGGCAGGCCGCGCTGGCGGAGTCGAAGAAGTTCCTCGACACGTACTACACCGCCAACTTCAGCGCGAAGTTCGTCGAGCAGTGGACGGTCGCCGGAAGCCCGAAGCAGTGCGTCGAGGAGCTCCGCGCGTATTTCGCGGCCGGCCTCGGCCACATGGCGTTGCGGCTCACCTCGTGGGACCAGCGGGGCCAGTTCAAGCGCTTCCTCCAGGAAGTGGCGCCCGCGTTCGGAGGCTGAATGCTCACGGGAATCGACCACATCGTCATCGCGGTCAACGACCTGGAGGAGGCGACGAGAGCCTATCGCGCCCTCGTCTTCAGACGGTCCGCCGCGTCGACGTCGGCGCCGGTGTCCGCGTCGTGTTCGCGCCCCCACACGCTGGACTTCCTGGCCCCGGAGGGGGGGCGCGGCCCGCTCGCCGAGTGGCTGCGCGCGCGGGGGCCGTCGCCGTACGCCGCCACGCTCGGCCGGAGACTCGGCGCCCCGGAGCCGCTCGATCCGACACTCACCCAGGGCGCATGGCTCGCCTACGAATGACCGGTCGGTCCGCGGCCGGAGGAGGAATGGACCGATGAGAACGACACGAATCCTGGCGGCGGCTGCGGCCGCAGTGCTCCTGGCCGGGCTCGGCTCGGTCGGTGTTTCGCAGACCGGCGCGCAGACCGGCGCGCCGCCGGTGACGCTCGCGTTCGCGACGCTGGACGCGGGCACCGCCTGGTACGTCTACGGTGCCACCATGGCCGAGCTGTTCCGCAAGGCGCTGCCGCCCGGCTCCAACGTCGACGTCAAGCCGCGCGCCGGGGGCGTCGGCAACCCGCGGCTCGTCGCCAAGAACGAGACGCCCATCGGGCTCTCCTTCACCGTCACCAACCGCTGGGCGTACGAGGGCAAGGAGGCGTACGACGCTCGGCTCGAGAACCTGCGCGGGCTCGCGGGCGGCCTCGACACCTACTACCTCGTCGCCGTGGCGACGAAGAAGCTCGGTATCTCGTCCATCCGCGAGATCCGGGACAAGAAGCTCGCCGCCCGTGTGTACTCGCTGCCGGTCGGCTCGCTCGGGGAGTTCGCCGGCCGGCAGATGCTGCGCGCGGCCGGCATGTCGTACGCGGATATCAAGGGCGGGGGCGGCTCGATGGCCCACGCGGGATACGGGATCATCGTGGACGCGTTCAAGGACGGCCGCGCCGACGTGCTGCTGGCCGTGATCACGCCCAAGCACCCGTCGGTGAGCGAGATCGTGAACGCCGTGGACGTGAGGTTCCTCGGGCTCGACGCCGAGACGGCGAGGGCGCTCCAGCCGCTGGGCTACACGCCGGCGACGATGCCCGCGGACACGTTCAAGA
>JBOHQB010000045.1:0-5858 GCA_050731995.1 Candidatus Rokuibacteriota bacterium | reverse complement strand
GAGCCCGCCAGGATCGGCATGATCACGAAGAAGATCATGATCGTCGCGTGCATCGTGAACGCCATGTTGTACTGCGCGGGCTCGAGGATGCCGCCGGTCTCCGAGAGGATCCCGCCGAGGCCGGGCACGGCCGTCTCGGGCCACGCGAGCTGCCAGCGCACGACGAGCGCCAGCAGGCCGCCGAGGATCATCATGAACAGCCCGAGGAACAGGAACTGTCGGGAGATCATCTTGTGGTCGGTCGAGAAGATGTACGTACGGACGAAGCCGAGCTCGTGATGCTCGTGCGTCGCGTGAGCCGTGGCGGCGTGGGCGCTCATTGTGTTGCCTTCCCTCCCTTGGCGGCAGCCGGCTTCTTCTCCTCCGTCTTCTCCCCGGCGGCCGCGACCGGCGCGTCGGCGGACAGGTTCTCCGCCGCCCACTTCGCGTAGTCCTCGGACGTGTGGGCGTAGATCCAGCCCTTCATGCCCGAGTGGCCGAAGCCGCACAGCTCGGCGCAGGGCAGCTCGTACCTGCCGGGCTTCGTGACCTCGAACCACTGGCGGATCTCACGCCCGGGAACCGCGTCCTGCTTCATGCGAAACTGGGGCACGAAAAAGCTGTGGATGACGTCCTGCGACCTCAGCGCGATGTGGACGACCTTGTTCACCGGCACGTGGATCTCATCCAGGAACTTCTTGTCGTCCTCGGTGCCGAGCTTGCCGTCGGGCCCCGCGTAGGCAACCTGCCAGTTGAACTGCTTGCCGGTGACCTGGATGACGAGATCGCTCGGCGGCAGCGACATCTTGATCCGCGACCAGGCCGGGGCGGAGAGCACCGTCAGGATCACGAGAATGATCGCCGGCACGATGGTCCACACGATCTCGAGGGGCGTCGAGCCGTGCGTGTAGCGCGCGCGACGGCCCGGCCGGTCGCGGTAGATGATCAGGAACGCGATCATCGTCACCGCGACGAGGACGAAGGTGACACCGGTGATCCAATAGATGAGGTGGAAGAGCCAGTCGATCTCCCGGCCGTACGTCGAGACGTTTTCCGGCAGCCACCAGTCGAGCATGCTATTTGCCCTTCATCTCGAAGCTGACCTTGGCCGTCGCCCCCGCCTTCACCTCGACTTCCTTGTCCATCTTGCCGAGCGTCTCGTGCCACACCTCGACCTTCTGCTTGCCCGCAGGCACGCCTTCGAGCTTCGCGACGCCGTTGCCGTCGGTGACCGCGGCGGCGCCGGGCATCACCGCGAGCCAGCCGAGCATCCAGCTGTGCACGTCGCAGGTGAGCTTGATGATCTCCGGCTTCTCGAATTTCTCGTTCATCGTCTTCTTGAACTTCGGCTGGGCCTTGTTGATGGCGGCGTTCGCGGTCGAGTAGGTGTGGATGTTGTGCAGAATGTCGTCCGAGTTCTTGATCTCGACCTCGCCCGGCGTCATGACGCTCACGCGGGGCACGAACTTGCAGCCCTTCTGGTCCACGACGGCCTTGGCGATCTTGGCGCCCTTCGCGCCCGGCGCCGAGACGACCGCGTTCGCGAGCCCCTTGTTGCCGCCGACGACGACCTTCTCGACGACGGCCTCGGTACCGCACTTCTCGGTGTCCTTGTTCACCTTGAGCTTCTCGACGACGGGCGCGCCGTTGTACTTGACCTCGACCTCGATAGTGCCGCCGCCCTGAGCGTCCACGCGCTGCGGTCGGCTCACGAGCGCGACGACGGATCCGATGAGCGCGATGGCGCAAACGGCCGCAAAAACCTTACGCATGCCAATCGTCCTCCTTGGGCTTCATTTCCACTGAGCCCGCGCCGCACGCACGATGAGCAGCATCGCCGCCAGCGAGATGAGTGCCACGACCGGAGGAATGACGAAACGACGGCCCGACTGCGGCTCCTCCAGCCGCAGATAGTACCACGACGTGAGGGACGTCTTCGTGCCGGTCTCGCCCGCGCCGCCGTCCCACGCCTGGAAGGCGACGGGCGTGAACACCGCGGGCTGGAACCCGAGCGCGCCGGCGTCCCCCGTGTCCTTCATCGCGAGCGGGCGCTTGATCACGAGCCGATACTGGCCGTTCGCCCACACCGCCTTGCCCGCGGCCTCGCCCCCCCGGAGCGGCGTCACCTTGCCGGGGCCGTTCGCCGTCGCCTCCCAGAAGCCCTTCCCCTGCTCCCACCGGAGCTGGTAGACGGCGTCCGAGCCGTCGCCCATCAGGAAGTACGGCCGCTCCGCGTCCGTCCCGAGCTTGGGCGGGAACTGCAGCACGATCGCGTCGTTGAAGACCTGCTTGCCGTCGGCCTTCGACTCGGTCGGGTCGTCCCACGCGAGGTGGAACGCGATCTCCTTGTCGGTGTAGGCCGCGCGCACGGTGACGAGATCGATCGACGGGTTGAAGTTGCGCGGATCGACGATCACCTGCCCCATGAGCGGGATGCTGGCCGGCGCGAGCTTCGTCCAGAAGTCGGCGTTGGGATCGTCGGGAATGGCGCCGCCGACCGCAATGACCGCGACGAGGGAGGCGTAGCCCGGCTTCTCCGGTCCGAGCGACGCGATGTAGTTCGTGAGGTGCCAGATGTCCTCGGGCTTCTCCACGCTGTCGATGAAGGTCGGCATCGGGGTGCCGAGGACGCCGGCGCCGAGGCGCGTCGCGATGTCCGTGCGCGTGGCGCCGCCGCGGAATGTCCAGCGCTTGGTCAGGTTCGCGGGCGCGATCGGGTGCCCCCACTCGTCCTTGAGCTCGGGGCCCGAGGGGCCGTCGGCACGACCCTCCATCCCGTGGCACTTGTGGCACTCGATGGCCTCGTACATCTCCTTCCCGCGCTTGATCGACTCCGCGGAGGACGCGACCTCCTTCGGCAGCTCGAGCTTTTTCGTCGGCTCCTTGAACTTCTCCGCCGCGAACGTCTTGATGTACGCCACCACGTTCCAACGGTCCTTCTCAGGGAGAACTCTCCAGGGCGGCATCGAGGTCCCGGGCATGCCGTCGGAGATGATCCGGAAGAGGTCCGCATCCGTCGGCATCTTGCTCGCGACGGTGCGGATCTTGTAGACGCCCGAGGTGAGATCGCGCGGCCGCGGGACCAGCTGGTCGGCGCCGGGCCCCTTACCGTCCCCCTTGTCGCCGTGGCAGCCGGCGCACTTCAGGTCGTAGACCTTCTTCCCCGCCGCCGGGTCCCCCGCCTGCGCCCACGCGCGTGCGACGGTCGCGCCGAGGCAGACGAGCACGCCGAGCACGATCATCACGCCGAGACGGACGGGTGGCGTAGCGACCCGCTCCGCGCGACGCGCGGGGGGACCCCACACCGGGCGGGGGTGGCGCGGCGCGCGGGGCGGGTGCTGCGACAGGACCCGTCCGCCTCGACCGACGAGCGCGCGCATCAGTGGCTCGTCTCCCAGCGCCGCGGCTGCTGGCCCGTCGCCTCGTAGAGGTACACGATGACCTGCCAGATCTGCTCCTCGGTCAGCCGGTCGTCCCACGCCGGCATGACCGAGTTCCAGGGTGTCGACTCCTTGGGGAGCCCCGGGCCGCCCTTGGCGATGCGCCAGAAGAGGTAGGCTTCCTGCAGCATCGCGATCGTGCCCGGGTCCTGGAAGTTCGCCGGCGGCGGGTTGAAGCCGTGCGCGAAGTGGCCCTTGCCGTCAAGGTTGTCGCCGTGACAGAAGACGCAGTTGCGGATGTAGATCTCCGCGCCCGCCGCGACGTGCTTGGCGAAGCTCGCCTGGTCCTTGCGCAGCGGATTCTCGGCGCCCGAGATGTTGAGCGCCTTGCCGCGTACCTGGATCGTGTCGGGCGGCGCCGGGTGCACGGCCCGCAGCTCGGGCGGCGCCTGCGGCTTGGCCGCCGCCTGGGTGTAGGCGTAGTAGCCCAGCACGAGCGGGACCGCGACCAGGAACGCCAGGCGCACGCGACGTCGCCCGGGGTCTACGAGCGTCGAGCGGATCGGGCGGACGAACTGGCGCCACGAGTCCGAGTCGCTCGAGACATAGATCAGGACCGCGAGGAAGACCACCGCCATGTAGATCTCGATGACGGACCACGGCGCGGGCGGGCGGATGCCGAAGCGGAGGAGCACGAACGACAGTACCAGGATCACGACCGCCCGGACGAATCGCGACCGGAGCCAGCTCATTTGAGCGTGAGCATGAACGCGACGAGGTCCGTGTACTCCTTCGCCGTGAGCCGAGTACCGAAGTCCTTGGGCATCACGTTGGGCGGATAGCCGGAGACGGTCCCCATCGCGCCGGGGTCGAGGACCTTCTTCATGATGTAGTCGGGCGTCTGGATCTTGGCGATCTGCGACAGGTCCGGCCCGACGGGCGAGGCGCCGATCTTCCCCGCCTTGTGGCAGGCGATGCACGTGCCCTTGCCGGCGAAGACCTGCTCACCCGTCTTCGCGTCGCCCGGCAGTTTGACCTCGGCCGGAGCGCCCCCGCCCGCCGCCGCGGCGCCGGCCGTCTTCGGAATGTCGTCGAGCGTGACGTCCACGGTCCCGCCGAGGGACTCGAGGAACGCAGTGAGCGCCCAGAGCTCGGAGCGGTTCAGGTTGATCGGGGGCTTGTCGGCCGCCGGCATGATCGGCGGATAGCCCTCGACGACATGGGCGGCGGGCTGGAGCAGCGACTCGACGAGGTACTGCTTGGCGGTCATCCCCGGCTTCGTCTTCGCGGCGCGGCCGCCGACGCCGGCCAGATCGGGCGCGCGCGTGCCCTTCTGGCCGATGCGGTGGCAGACCTCGCACGTCCCCTTCGTCTTGTAGATCTCCTCGCCCGCCTTGACGAGCTGCGCCGGCGTGACGTTGCCGCCCTCGAGGGACAATTCTTGAGGTGGCTTCGACTCGATTTGTGGAATGGAGTTGGCGAAGTAGGAGTAGGAGCCCATCACCAGCAGGCTGAAGGCGCCGACCTTGACGGAGACCGGGACGCGCATCAATCACGCGTCCCGTCGCTGCCGCCGGCGATGACGGGCGCGGGCGCATCGTGGGCGCCGGCCTTGCCCTTCTCGGCGAGGCCGCCGAGCCAGAAGATGAAGGCGACGAGCACGAAGAAGACAATCGTGACGAGCGTGATCACGTTCGCCGCGTAGCCGAGCGCGGGCGTCGCCGCGTCCACCGACTTGTCCTGCATGACCGCGTAGACGTGCCAATGCTGGCGGATCCCGGAGCGCGCGAAGCCCATGAGCCCCATGAGCCAGGTGAAGGTGACCGCGAGGAGGATCAGCACGTACTGCGAGCGCGGGGCGATCGTGCCCCAGCGGATCTGCCCGGTCGAGCGGGCGCCGTGGAACATCGGCACGTCGATCACCATGACGAGCACGATCGCGCCCAGCACGGCGAGCACCTGGTAGACGGAGAAGCCGATGCGGACCATCGACTCGACGAAATAGCCGTACACGCCGTAGAAGGTCACGATCGCCGCGGCGATACCGAACGCCGCCCACTGCACGGCCATCCCCTTCGTCGCCCATCCTTTCGTCGGGATCTTGTTGGCGCGGCGGTAGAGGATGTAGGACAGGAACGTCGTGAGGATCATGAGGTTCACGACGGTGTTCTTCGCGGACATCACGCCGAAGAAGCCCAGGAACGGATGGTGCGTGCCGCCCATGGCCCGCGCCTCGTCGAGGGTGACGACGAGCGAGCGCGGCGTCGCCCAGATCAGAAAGCCGATCGTCAGGACGAAAAGCATGGGCGGGACGTATTTGCGGTAGCGCTCCGAGCCGGGGATGCGCTCCATGCCGAGCCACAGATAGTAGTTGGAGCCGAGGAAGAGGATGCCGATGAGGATGGCCTGGACGATCCACAGCCACGACATGAAGCCGCCCATCATCGTGATACCCATCGTCTGGTTGAAGGCGTAGATCTCGCGCCCGAGGTAGTAGCC
>JBOHQB010000044.1:0-14150 GCA_050731995.1 Candidatus Rokuibacteriota bacterium | reverse complement strand
CGCGATCTCCTCGGGCGTGCAGCACGTGCCGCCGTGCCGGTTGTGCGTGTTCTCCATGCAGACGAGACCGGTCGTCGCCAGGTGGATGTTGGCGGGCCGGATCGCCTCGCGCACCTGCTCGGGGGCGAGGAAGCCGCGCGCCGTCTGCGTCGGGCGCATCTGCACGCCGCCGATCCGCGCCGCGCCGGCGACCTCGTAGTTGTAGATGTGCGAGTCGAGGTCGAGGATGACCTCCTGGCCCGGACGCGTGTGGGTCAGGACGCAGACGAGGTTGCCCTGCGTGCCGGAGGTGACGAACAGCCCGGCCTCCTTGCCCAGCCGCGCCGCCGCCGTCGCCTCGAGGCGCACGACGGTGGGATCCTCGCCCCAGACGTCGTCGCCGACCTCGGCGCGCGCCATCGCCGCGCGCATCTCGGGGGTGGGAAGCGTGAGCGTGTCGGAGCGCAGATCGACGACGTCGTGCACGGGCGCCTCTATTTCTGCACGCGGAGCCGCTGCTGGGCGCGCTTGCCCCAGTCGCTCCACGGGTAGTCCGTGGCGACCTGGCGCATCAAGTCCCAGCCTTCCTGGCTCCGGCCCTCGCTGAAGTTCACCTCGGCGAGCGTGTAGAGGGTCTCGGGGATGACCGGCGTGCGCGGGTACTCCTTGAGCACCAGCTCGAGTCGCTGGCGCGCGGCGCTCGGGTTTCCGAGATTGAAATAGTACCCCGCGACCCAGACTTCTTTCTGCGCGAGGCGGCTCCGGCAGATGTCGATCTTGGCGAGCGCGTCCGTCGCGTAGCGGCTCTCGGGGTACGTCTTCACGAGCCGCCTGAACTGCTCCATCGCCTTGGCGGTCAGTCCCTGGTCCTGTTCGACCGGCTTGAGCTGATCGTAGTAGCTCGTGGCGAGGCGGTACTGCACGAGGTCGGCGATCTGATGACGCGGGTAGAAGGCGAGGAACGTCTCGAACTCCTTGATGGCCTTGTCGAACTCACCCTCGCGATAGAACGCCTCGCCGAGCAGGAAGCGCGCGCGCGGCGCGTACGAGGTGTTGGGGTGGCGCTCGACGATCTTTCGGAAGTGCTCGCGCGCCTTGTCGTAGCGACGCAGGCCCATCTCCTGCTCGCCCTGCGAATAGAGCTCGTCGGGCGGCAGGATAGGCGTCGGCGCCGGCTTGAGCCAGGAAGGCACCGAGCAACCGCCCAAGATCAGGGCTAGGCCCGCCAGGAGGAGCGCGCGCCTCATCGGGCTAGAGCGTATAACATACTTTGGGACCAAATAATCCTTTGACTTCCGCGGGGGGGCAACGTATGAGGGAGCCACGCCCGCGCTTCGGAGGTGGCCTCGACGATGCAGCCACGGATGATCCGCGTCCGGCAGACGTTCCCGCGCCTCCGGGTGACCGACGTGCCGGCCGCCGTCGCGCGGGCGCTCGCGGGCGCCGGGTTGCCGATCACGCGGGGTGACACGGTCGCCGTCGGAGCCGGGAGCCGCGGCATCGCCAACATCGACACGGTCGTCGGCGCGACGGTCCGCTGGCTCCGTGACTTGGGCGCCCGCCCCTTCGTCTTCCCCGCGATGGGCAGCCACGGCGGCGGCACGCCCGAGGGGCAGCTCGCCGTGCTCGAGCACTACGGCATCACCGAGACGACGATGGGCTGCCCGATCCGCGCCACGATGGAGGTCGGTCAGGTCGGTGAGGCGCTCGGGCTGCCGGTCTGGCTGGACCGCTACGCCGCGGAGGCCGATTGGATCGGCCTCGTCAACCGGATCAAGCCCCACACCGACTTCAAGGGCTCAATCGAGTCCGGCCTCTTCAAGATGATGACGATCGGGCTCGGCAAGTGGAAGGGCGCGCTGCAGTACCATCGCGCCAACGTCAACCACGGCTACGAGACCGTCATCACCGCCGTCGGCCGCGAGATGCTGGCGAAGGCCCGGATCGCCTTCGGCGTGGGCATCGTCGAGAACGGTTACGACGAGACCGCGCGGATCGAGGCGTTCGGCGCGCAGGACCTCGAGGCGGGCGAGCGACGGCTCCTGAAGGACGCGCGCGAGTGGATGGCGCGGCTGCCGTTCGGGAGCATCGACGTCCTCATCGTCGAGGAGATGGGCAAGAACATCTCGGGCGCGGGGATGGACACGAACGTCATCGGGCGGCCGTCGAACCCGCACGAGCCCTTCCCGGCCGATCCCAAGATCCTCTGGATCGTCGCGCTCGACCTGACCGACGACAGCTACGGCAACGCCGTCGGGATCGGCAACGCCGACTTCACGACGCGCCGGCTCGTCGAGAAGATCGACATGAAGCCCACGCTCATCAACGCGATCACGGCGTGCGCGCCGAACAGCGCGAAGGTCCCGCCGACGTACGACACCGACCGCGAGGCCGTCGAGGCGGCGCTCTCGTGCATCGGCCTCACACCGCCCGAGCGGGCGCGTGTCGTCCGCATCAAGAACACGCTCATGCTGGGCGAGATCGAGGTGTCCGAGGCGTTCGGGCCCGAGCTGGCGCGTCGCCCCGACCTCGCGACGCTCGCCGGGCCCGCCGAGCTCGCCTTCGACGCGGCGGGCCGGGTCATCCCGCTCTGATCCGCCGTCGCCCGCGCATGGGGCGCCCGTGAACCGCAAGGTCGCCATCGCGCTCGTCATCGTCGCCGCGCTCGGCGCCCTGGGCTGGGGCGCGTCCGCCTGGCACCACGCCTCGACGCACGTGACCACGGACGATGCCTACGTCGAGGGCATCGTGGGCGCGGTGAGCTCCAAGGTCGCCGGGCACGTGGTGGAGCTCCGTGTCCTGGACAACCAGACCGTCCACAAGGGCGACCTGCTCCTGCGCATCGACCCCAGGGACTATCAGGCGCGCCGGGAGCAGGCGCGCGCGGCCATCGGCGTGGCGGAGGCCACCGTTCGCGCGGTGCGGTCCGAGCTCCCGCTCACGCGCGACACCACGCGCGCCCAGGTGCAGGAGGTGAAGGCGGCGCTCGAGGGCGCGCTCGTCGCCGTGCAGACGAGCCAGTCGGGGGTGGAGCAGGGGCGCGCCGCGGTCGAGGCGCGGCGCGCGGCGGCGGCGGCGATGCGCGCGGAGGTCGTCGCGGCGCAGGCGACCGAGCGAAAGACGGCGCTCGAGTACGATCGGATGAAGCGGCTGCTGAAGGACGGCTACGTGTCGCGCCGGGAGCACGACGATGCCCACGCGGCGAACGACGCGGCCGTCGCGCACGTCGAAGCGGCGCGCCGGCGCTTCGCTCAGGCGGAGCAGGAGACGCAGCAGACCGAGGCGGAGCTCGTCGGCCGCGGGCTCTTGGTCGAGCACGCGACGAAGCGGGTCGCCGAGGCGCGCGGGACCCTCGCGCGCGCGGAGGGCCAGCTCCAGCAGCTCGGCGTCAAGGAGGCCGAGGCCGGCCGCGCCGAAGCCACGCTCCAGCAGGCCAGGGCGGACCTGGCGATGGCGGAGCTCCAGCTCGAGTACACCGACGTGCGCGCGCCGATCGACGGGGTCATCGCCAAGAAGTCGGTCGAGCTCGGTCAGGTGGCCCAGGTCGGCCAGCCGCTGCTCGCCATCGTGCCGCTGCACGACGTCTGGATCGTCGCGAACTTCAAGGAGACGCAGCTCGCGCGCATGCGCCCGGGGATGCGCGCCGAGATCGCCGTGGACGGCGTCCCGGGCCGTGTCTTCGTCGGCACCCTCAACTCGCTCGCGGCGGGCACCGGCGCGCGCTTCTCGCTCCTGCCGCCGGAGAACGCGACGGGCAACTGGGTCAAGGTCGTCCAGCGGATCCCCGTGAAGATCCTCCTCGACCAGAAAGAGCTGCGCGACTCGCCCCTGCGCGCGGGCATGTCGTGCGTGGTGACGATCCGGGTGAAGTGAGGCGACGCCCGAGCGCGCGGCGACTCAGCGCCCGGAGTACAGGTAGTCCTGAAGCTGCCGGAGCTCTTCACCCTGGGCGACGATCTCCACCCGCATGAGATCCCGGATGGACAACATCGAGACCAGGCGGCCGCCGTCCATGACGGGCAGGTGGCGGATGTTCGCCTCGTCCATCTTCCGCATCGCCGACCGGTAGTCGTCCGCGGCGTCGGCGGTGACGAGCGTCGTGGTCATCACCTCCGCGACGCTCGTGCGCTCGGGTGGGCGTCGCGCGTCGACGACCCGCCGTGCGACGTCGCGCTCCGAGAGCACACCGATCAGCGCATCCCGATCGAGCACCGCGACGATGCCGACGTTGTGCGCGGTCATGAGACGCACCGCCTCGGCGACGGTCGCGGTGGGCGGGACGACGAACAGGAAGTTCGGGCGCATGATCTCGCGGAGCATCTTCATCGCCGCACCCCCTTGGGCTCAGGGACGGGGCCGAGCACGCGCGAACGATCGAGTGCCGAATTATAGCAGGGGCGGGGGGGGTTACCGTGACTTCCGCACGAGCACGATGTCGCCGACGTTGTAGAGCTGTGGTGTCTGGGCCCCGTGCGAGTACTCGTGGACCCGGCGCTGCAGATAGAGGTGCAGCTCCCGCACCGTGATCGCGCCGTCGCCGTCGAGGTCAGCGGCCCCCGACTCGAGCGCCTGGAGCAGGAATTGGGTGAAGATCCCGTGGCCGAGCGCCGGGTCCTCGTGGGACACCTGGTTGACGTCCGAGGCCGTGAGGATCATCCGGCCCTCTTTCTGCGACAAGTGCGGTCGATCTCCTCCATCGGGATCGCCGTCGAGAAGAGGCTGTTCGGGTCGGTCTGGCGCAGGAAGTCGACCAGCACCTGCCGGAGATTCCGCTGCGTCGCCTGCTGGTTCAGGAGGAGCCGCGCGTTGCCGGGCTTCACGCCGCCCTTGGTCGTCAGGAACTTGTCCCCGACGCCTTCCCCGCCGATTCCCGTTCGCTGGTCGCTGCCAGAAGTGTCGTTCCCTTGTTGTCGAGGACCTGAAGCGTCGCGGCGATCGTGAATTTGTAGCCGATCCCGTCGAAGTCCCACGAGCTGCCCCATCGCATGTCTGTGACCTTCGGTACGAGCACGGCGGCATAGCCTCCACCGGCCGGTACTGCTCGGACCAGCGTGACGCGCTGGAACACCTGTGGAAGCGTCAGGAGCAACGTGTCCTTGAGATTCTTGAGCGGATTCGCTTGAAAACGACGCGTGTGTCCTCCTGAGTGTGTGAACGAGGGCACTTGAGATTGCTTCAGGTCCTCGTCGATGACGAGAAGCGCCACGTTGATGGGCATTCGCTCTTTGACGACGATGGGAACCGCCCGCGCGTCGAGAGACTGCGTGACGTTATGGACGCATCCGGCCAGCAAACTCATGGCAACGACACCTAACGCGAGTAGACGCCCCCGTGACTTCGGTCGACTCGTCTAGAGCAGTCGCTCCATGACGATCGTGTCCACCCACCCGCCGTCGAGCATTCCCTGCTCCTTGTAGATCCCGACCGTCCGGAAGCCGAGGTTCGCGTAGAGGGCCATCCCGCCCGTGTTCGTCGGGAAGGCGGAGAGCACGAGCTTGTGGAAGCCGTGCTCGCGGCCGAGCTCGACGAGCCGCGTCAACACGACCCTCCCGACGCCCTTGCCGCGGAACGCGCGCTCCACGTACACGGAGATGTCGGTGACGTGGCGGTACGCCTCGCGCGGGTTGAAGACGTTGAGGCTCCCCCAGCCGGCGACGCGTCCGTCGGCGCTCTCGGCGACGACGACGGGATGGCGGGCGCTCCGGCCGGCGAGCCACTGACGCCGCTCCTCGGGCGTGCGGAGCTCCGTCTCCAGCGTGGCGACCCGATCCTCGATGCCCTGGTTGTAGTTGCGACAGATCGCCTCGGCGTCCGCCGCGGTCGCGAGTCTGACGCGGTGATCGCTCACGCGAGCTCTCGCGCGTCGAGCCGCCCCTCCGCCTGCAGGCGCGCGAACTCGTCGAGGGTGCGCCGCACGCCGTCCACGAGCGCCGTCGCGGGCGCCGGGCCGAGGTCTTTCTGATAGCGGGTGTCGTCGAGCGCCGCGGGGAAGGGGATGGGCTGCTCGACGTGCGTGATCAACCCCTTCGCCGACGGCCACGCCGTCGCGATCAGGGTCACGACGTCGGCGACGGTGGCCGACGAGCCGTGGAGATTGTAGGCGCGCGCGCGATCGAGGGTCGAGCGCGCGGCGGCGATCAGCGCCCGCGCCACGTCGTCCGTGTAGATGAGGTCGGTGGCACCGCCCCAGCGGATCTGATACGGCCGGTCGAGCACCGCGGCCTTCATCGCGAGCGTGGGATCCGCCGTGAGGCCGAAGTCGCGCCCGGGGCCGTAGACGGAGAGCGGCCGGAACCCCATGGAGGGGATCTTGTGCTCCTCCCAGTAGATCCGCGCGGTCTCCTCGTTGGCGACCTTGTAGACGCCGTAGTGGGTCGCCGGCAGCCGCGGGGCGTCGTCGCGGATCGGACCCGGCGGATAGAGCGAGGGCGCGCCGAAAACCGCCGCCGACGACGCGTACACGACGCGGCGCACCCGTCCCTCGCTCGCGCGCACCGCCTCGAAGACGTTGGCTGTGCCGACGACGTTGATCGCGGCGCCGCGCGACGGGTCCTGACGGCAGAGCGGGATCTGCCACGCCGCCAGGTGGACGATCGTCGTGATCGCGTGGTCATTGACGACCCGGGTCACGGCGTCCGTGTCCGTGACGTCGCCGCGCACGATCGTGATGCGCTGGGCGACGTCGTCGCCCGCGATCGCGCGCATCCGCCACGGGTCGTCGCCGAGGTCGAAGACGACGGGGCGCTCGCCGTCGGCGAGGAGCCGGCGCACCACCCACGAGCCGATGCAGCCGAACGCGCCGGTGATCAGGGTCGTCATGGAGCGGACGATATCACAGCCGTTTGGCCATCCTGATCGCAGGGATCGGCACGCCCCCCAGACGGACGGCGTGGCGCCGGACGACGCGGTAGCCGCGGGCCGCGTAGAAGAGTAGACCGTTGCGGGTGGCGTCGAGGCGGAGGCGGCGGACGCCGCGACGCCGCGCGTAGCCCTCGAGCGCGGCGAGCAGGCGCGTGCCGATGCCGCGGCCCGGGCGGCGCGCGTGAACATAGACGGCCCGCACCATGTCGCCCCGGAGCGACCCGAAGCCGACGAGCCGCCGGCCGTCCTCGGCGACGAGCATCGTCTCGCGGCCGGCCCGCATCGCCCACCTGTAGCCGGAGGGACGGAGACGACCCGACCAGGCCGCGATCTGCCGCGGCGTGTAGTGGCGCCGGCAGAGGACGCGGATCGAGCGCACGTGGAGGTCGCGAATCCTCCGCGCGTCGTCGAGCCGCGCCCGGCGCACCCGTATCATCGCCCGCCATCCTCTTCTATAATCCCGGTCGTGTTCCAGAGCGAGCGGTTCTTCCGCGAGGCGTGGCCCGCGATCTCCCAGGCCGTCGAGACGTCCGAGGACGCCGCGCGCGAGGTGCGCTGGATCCGCTCGGTCGCCGCGCTGGCTCCCGGCGCGCGCGTGCTGGACGCGCCCTGCGGCTTCGGGCGCCACTCGATCGAGCTCGCGCGCCACGGATTCCGCGTGACCGGCGTGGATTTCAACGAGACGGAGCTCGGCCGCGCGCGGGCGGCGGCGGCGGCAGCCCGCGTCGCGCTCGACCTCGCCTGCGCGGACATCCGCGACATGGAGTTCCAGGGCGAGTTCGACCTCGCCGTGAACCTCTTCTCGTCGATCGGCTACTTCTCCGACGACGAGGACCGGCTGCTGCTCGACCGTTTCTGGCGCGCGCTCGTGCCGGGCGGCGTCTTCGTCGTCGACACGCGCAACCGCGACCAGGTGGTGCGCTCGCTGCCGCCCGAGGAGCGGCGCCACACCGACGAGTGGACGCTCCGCATCGAGCACACGTTCGACGTGCGCACGAGCCGCTGGACGGCGCGCTGGCACCGGCTGCCGTCGGGCGCCCCGGGCGGCGCCGCCCGGCTCATCGGCGAGAGCGAGATCCGCCTCTACTCCGCCCACGAGCTCTTCGCGATGCTCCGGCCCGACCGCTGGAGCCGCGTGGAGCTCTACGGCGGGCTCGACGGCACGCCGTTTTCCCTCGACTCGCCGCGCCTCGTGCTCGTGGCCCGGAAATAGGGACACAGGCGGGATCGGCGGCGGTAGCGCCGCCCCGCGAACCGGGGAGGAAATGGAGGGGGCGCCTCGCCCCCTCGGCGGCACGGACGCCGCGCGAACCGGGGAGGAAATGGAGGGGGCGCCTCGCCCCCTCTATTGTGAAAGGACACCGCATGACGCCCGATCGTCCGCTCGTCGTCCTCGGCGGCCCCATTCACCCCGACGGCCAGGCGCTCCTCGAGGAGGAGGCGCGCGTGGTCGTCTCCCGCGAGGAGTCCGAGGCGGGATTCCTGAAGGACGCCGCCGGGGCACGGGGCATCCTGCTCCGGTCGAAGCCGCGCTGCACCGAGGGCTTGATGAAGGCGCTGGCCGATCTTCGAGTCATCGGCCGCCACGGCGCCGGCCTCGACATCGTGGACATCCCCGCGGCGACGCGGCTCGGCGTCGCGGTCGTGCACGCGCCGGGCTCGAACGCGCAGGCGGTCGCCGAGCACGCGCTGATGCTCATGCTCGCCTGTGTGAAGCGGACGCGGCTGATCGACCGGATGACGCGGGCGGGGGACTGGTCGGTGCGCCACGCGATCGGCAACAGCGAGCTCGCCGGCAAGACCCTCGGCATCGTCGGCGTCGGCAACATCGGCCGCCGGGTGGCGAAGTTCGCCGGCGCGATCGGCATGCGCGTCCTCGGCTACGACAAGTACGTGCCCGCGGACGAGCTCCGTCGGCGCGGCGTCGAGCCCCTCGAAAGCATCGAGGCGCTCCTGCCCCAGGTCGACGTCCTCACGACCCATACGCCGCTCACCGACGAGACGCGCCACATGATCGACGCCCGGGCGCTCGGGCGGATAAAGAAGGGCGCGATCTACGTCAACACGTCGCGCGGGCCGGTGCAGGACGAGCGCGCCCTTTTCGAGGCGCTCACCCGTGGCCATCTGGCCTCCGCCGGGATCGACGTCTTCGAGGAGGAGCCGACGTCGCTCGACAACCCGCTCCTCAACCTCGAGAACATCGTCGTCTCGACCCACGTCGCCGGCGTGACGCACGAGGCCCACCGGCAGACCGGGGTTCAGGTCGCGAGCGAGATGCTGCGGGTCCTCCGCGGGGAGATGCCGGACGTGCTGGTCAACCCGGACGTGAAGGTACCACTCGGACTCAGGTAAAATCCTCCCGTGCCCATCGACACGCGCCATCCCAGGGAGATCCGGGAGGACATCCGCCGGGGCAAGCTGACGGGAATCACGGCGGGACTGGGGCAGAACTTCGTGCAGGCCAACCTGGCCGTCCTGCCCCGGGACCATGCCTACGACTTCCTGCTCTTCTGCCAGCGCAACCCGCGCCCGTGCCCGCTCATCGAGGTCACCGACGTCGGCTCCCCCGAGCCCGTCGGCGTCGCGCCGGGCGCCGACCTCCGGACCGACCTTCCGAAGTACCGCGTCTACAAGGACGGCGTGCTCGCCGACGAGGTGACGGACGCGACGCCCTACTGGCGCGACGACCTCGTCGCCTTCCTCCTCGGCTGCTCCTTCACGTTCGAGTGGGCGCTGCTCGAGGCGGGCATCCGCCTCTGGCACGTCGAGCACGGGAAGAACGTCGCGATGTGGCGGACGTCGACCGAGTGCCGGCCGGCGGGCACGTTCCACGGACCGATGGTCGTCTCGATGCGGCCGATCCCCGCGGCGCAGCTCTCGAAGGCGGTGACGGCCAGCGCCCGCTTCCCGAACGCCCACGGCGCGCCGGTGCACATCGGCGATCCAGCGTTGATCGGCGTCAAGGACATCACCAAGCCCGACTGGGGCGACCCGCAGCCCTTCGGCCCGGGCGACGTGCCGGTCTTCTGGGCCTGCGGCGTCACGCCGCAAGCGGTCGCGCTCGCCAGCAAGCCGCCCTTCATGCTGACGCACAGCCCCGGCCACATGTTCATCACCGACGTGCCCAACGCGTCGCTCGCCGCATTCTGAGGGCGACCATCAGATTCTTGCCGGCGGGCGACGAGGCCGTGTCCGTCGAGCTCGGCGACGAGATCAGCGTGGAAGTGAACACGCGCGTGCGCGCCCTCGAGTTCCTGATCCAGCAGAAAGCGCTGGCGGGCGTGGTCGAGACGGTGCCGACGTTCCGCGCGCTGCTCGTCTATTACGACCCGGCGCTGGTCGGTTACGACGACCTCTGCGCGGCCATCGCCGACCTCGCGCCCCAGGCGACACCGGCCGCGCTCCCGCCCGCGCGACTCGTCGAGCTGCCGTGCTGCTACGAGCCCCCCCTCGGCCTCGACCTCGAGGCGGCGGCGACGCGCCTCGGTCTCGTCCCGGCCGAGCTCGTGCGGCTGCACGCCGGCGCCGACTACCTCGTGTACTTCATCGGCTTCACGCCGGGGCTGCCGTACATGACGGGGATGGACGAGCGCTTGACGATCGCGCGCCTCGACACGCCGCGCGTGAAGGTTCCGGCGGGATCCGTGGGCATCGGCGGGATCCAGTGCTGCATCTACTCGGTCGAGAGCCCCGGCGGCTTCTGGGTGCTCGGCCGCACGCCGCTGGCGCTCTACGACCCGGGCGCGCCCGCGCCGATTCTCTTGCGCCCCGGCGACCGTGTGCGGTTCCGCGCGATCGACCGTCACGAGTTCGACGACGTCGCCGCGCGCGTCACCGCGCGAACGTTCCGGCCGGTGATCGCGTGATCCGCGTCCTCGACCCGGGCCCGCAGACGACCGTGCAGGACGGCGGCCGCCGCGGCCAGCTGCGCTACGGCATCCCGCCGTCGGGGCCGATGGACCGGCGCGCGTTCGTCCTCGCCAACCGCCTCGTCGGCAACGCGGACGACGCCGCGGCGCTCGAGTGCACGCTCGCGGGGCCGCGATTCACGACCGACGCGCCGTGCGCGGTCGCGGTCACTGGCGCCGACGCGCCGGTGACCGTGAACGGCGCGGAAGCCCCCGCGTGGACGACGCTCCACCTGGTGCCGGGTGATGTCGTGAAGGTCGGCGCCGCGCGCGCCGGTGTGCGGATCTACGTCGCCGTCGCGGGTGGCGTGGACACGCCGGTGGTGCTCGGCTCGCGCGCGACCTATCTGCGCGGTCGCATGGGCGGCGTCGGCGGCCGGGCGCTCCGCAAGGAGGCCGTGCTGCAGCCGGGCTCGGCCCCGCTCCCGCCGCGGCGGACCGTGCCCGGGGACGCCCGGCCACGCTTCGCGGACGAGATCCGGGCGCGCGTCGTCCTGGGTCCGCAGGCCGACCGCTTCACGGAGGCGGGGATCGCGGCGCTCCTCGGGGGCCCGTACCAGGTCTCGCCGCAGTCCGATCGGATGGGGATGCGGCTCAGCGGCGCGCGCATCGAGCACGCGCGCGGCCACGACATCATCTCCGACGGGATTCCGCTCGGCGCCATCCAGGTCCCCGGCGATGGTCAGCCGATCGTTCTCCTCGTGGACCGGCAGTCGACGGGGGGCTACACGAAGATCGCCGCCGTATGCTCGTTCGACATCGGCCGCGTCGGCCAGCTGAAGCCCGGCCAGCGGCTCGCTTTCACGGCCGTGGACGTTCGCTCGGCCCACCACCTGCGCGCCGAGCACGAGGCCGCGCTCGCCGCGATATCCCTCAAGGAGGCACCCGGATGAGCATCGACAAAGAGATCACGGAGTATGCGGGGAAGACCCAGCGCTCCCGCGCACTCCACGAGGAGGCGCTGGCCGTCATGCCCGGCGGCAACAGCCGGACGACGACGTTCTTCGATCCGTACCCGTTCTACTTCCAGCGCGGCCAGGGCGCGCACATCTGGGACGCGGACGGCACCGACCGGCTCGACTTCAACAACAATTACACGAGCCTGGTCCTCGGCCACGCGCCGCCTGACGTCGTCAAGGCCGTGCAGGCGGTCGCCGAGCTGGGGCTGTCGTTCCCCGGTCCCACCGAGCACGAGGTGCGGCTGGCGGAGATGCTCACGCGGCGCGTGCCGTCCATGGAGAGCGTGCGCTTCACGAACTCCGGTACCGAAGCGACGATGAACGCGGTGCGGCTGGCGCGCGCGTTCACCGGACGGGCCAAGCTCGCGAAGTTCGAGGGCGCCTTCCACGGTACGCACGACTGGGTGATGGTATCGGTCTCGCCGGATCCCAAGACGGCGGGCAACCGCCGGAAGCCCAAGCCCGTCGCCTCGTCCGCCGGCGTGCCGCCCGCGGTCCTCAAGCACCTCGTGATCCTGCCCTGGAACGACGCCGAGGCGTGCGAGGCGATCCTGACCGCCGAGGCCGCGAACCTCGCCGCCGTCATCGTGGACCCGATCCTCTGCAACGCGGGCCTCATCCCGCCCGCCGACGGATTCCTCCAAAAGCTGCGCGAGGTGACCGAGCGTCTCGGCATCCTCCTCATCTTCGACGAGGTCATCTCGTTCCGCGTCGCGTGGGGCGGCGCCCAGGAGCGCTTCGGCGTCCGTCCGGACCTGACGACCCTCGGCAAGATCATCGGTGGTGGCCTGCCCGTCGGCGCCTTCGGCGGGCGCCGCGACGTCATGGACTTCTACGATCCCCGACACGGGGGCGCGCGCATCAGCCAGGGCGGCACGTTCAACGCCAACCCGGTGACGATGGCAGCGGGTGCCGCCGCGCTGAACGCGCTCACGCCCGAGGCGTATGCCCGGCTCGACGCGCTCGGCGAGCGGCTGCGGGGCGGCGTGTCGCGCCTGCTCTCGAACACGCGCCGGAAGGGGCAGGTCAGCGGCGTCGGCTCGCTCTTCTGGCTCCACTGGACGACGGAGACACTGACCGACTACCGCTCGGGCCGTCCCAAGGATCCCGAGGCCCCGCTACGAATCTTTTTGGGGCTGTTGAACGAGGGGATACTCTTGACCCAGAGAGGCCTCGGCGCCTGCTCGCTGGCGATGAGCGACGAGGACGTGGACCGCTTCGTGAACGCCCTTGCGCGCGTCCTCGCCCGCGGATAGGCAACTCGGTAGCCAGCCGGGGAGGTTCGGAGGGGGTCGCCCCCTCCGACTACGATAGGAGAAATAGATGAAATACATCGACATCAACTGCGACATGGGCGAGAGCTACGGGCGGTGGACGCTCGGCGCCGACGAGGAGGTCATGCCGCACATCACCTCCGCGAACATCGCTTGCGGCTTCCACGGCGGCGATCCGCACGTGATGCGGAAGTCGGTGGAGCTGGCGCTCCAGCACGGCGTCGCGATCGGCTCGCACCCCGGGCTGCCGGACCTCATGGGGTTCGGGCGGCGCCGCATGGACGTCACTCCACAGGAATTGAAGGACTACCACCGCTACCAGACCGGCGCGCTCGGGGCGTTCGTCCACGCCGCCGGAGCGAAGCTCCAGCACGTCAAGCCCCACGGCATCCAGTACCACATGTTCGAGGAGAGCCTGCCGCTGGCCCGGGCCACGGCCGAGCAGGTCCTGGAGCTCGACCCCGAGCTGATCCTCATGACGATGGCGATGACGAAGTACGACGCCGAGGCGCGGAAGGTGAAGGGGCTGCGCGTCGCGGCCGAGGGCTTCGCCGATCGCGTCTACGCGGACGACGCCCAGCTCGTCTCGCGCAAGCTCGGCAAGGACGCGCTCGTGTCGGATCCCGCGAAGGCGGCCGACCAGGCGGTGCGGATGGTCATGGAAGGCAAGGTGGGAACGATCACGGGCAAGGTGATCGACGTGAAGATCGAGACCATCTGCATCCACGGCGACAGCCCCGGCGCTTCGAGCATCGTGGCGGCCGTGCGCGACGGGCTCGTGAAGGCCGGCTGCCAGGTGAAGCCGCTGCGCGACTGGCTGCCGCGCGCGTGACGCCGAGCGGGAAGCGCCCGGACGCTGGACGACCAACAAAAAGGAGAGCGCTCATGCAGCGACTGACCGGAGCGGTGGTGATCGTGGTGCTCCTCTCGGGATGCGCCTCGTCGGCGCCGCCACCGCCCTCGGTGGGTGTGGCCCCGGCGCGCGGCCAGGGTCCCGAGCAGCAGGTGCGGGACCAGAACGAGTGCATGTACGTCGCCAAGGGGCAGACCGGCTACGACCCCGCGGGCGACACCGCCAAGGGCGCGGGTGTCGGCGCGGTCGTCGGCGCCCTCGGCGGCGCGGCGGCGGGCGCGGCGATCGGCGCCGCGACTGGTAACGCCGGCAAGGG
>JBOHQB010000043.1:0-2516 GCA_050731995.1 Candidatus Rokuibacteriota bacterium | reverse complement strand
TGGACCTCCACAAGGCACGCAGCCGTCTCAGCGATCTCCCGAAGCCGTTACTCGCCGGGGCGTGAGCGCAGATAACATTTGGAGCGGACAACGGCTCTCATGTCGCCTTCTATGAAGCGGCCGCCCGCGTCAAGTCGTCGTGTCCCTCCCTGTCTGGTTTCCCGCGTTGACTGCTCGTGGTGACAGGTGCCGCCGCTCTCGCGAGGTTCGGTCATCCTTCTATTCGCGCTCTGCAGAGGGCGAGGCACTGCTCGCCGGCGCATGAGGGGAGTCGAGGGGTGGGGGCGCCATCTACGCGACGGCTCTGCGACGGCAGCCCAGGCGACATGCGCGCTCACCCACCCGTCGAACCTGCGAGAGATCGCACGGAGCACACCATCAGGCATCCGTTAGGCCGGCACGGCCTGGGGCACCGCGTCGAGCGAACGCTGGCGCGACTCGTACACCGTCCCATCGCGCAGGAGCGCGAAGAGGATGCCGGCGAGCCGACGCGCGAGCGCGACCACGGCGATGCCCTTGCCGCGCCGGGCGGCGATGCGGCCGGCCCACTCCCGCAGCCAGGCCGTGCGGGGATCGTGGAGCCGGAGCATCGAGACCGCGGCCTGGATGAGCAGCCAGCGCACCCGGCTCGAGCCGGCTTTGGTGATCCGGCCCCGGCGCTGTGTCTCCCCCGAGCTCAGCTCGCGCGGCACCAGCCCCAGGTACGCTTCGACCTCGTGCGCCCGGCGGAAGCGGGCCGCTATGCTCACGAATGGTACTCGCCCTTCGGCTCGGCGACGACGAGCGGCTCACCGATCAGCTCGGTGGGCTCGTCCTCAGAATACTCCGCGATTCACGAGCCGGTCGTACTCCACCCGCTTCCAGCGCCGGAGTGTGAGCGGCGGGTGCGTCATGCGCTTCACTCTATCCGGGCGTGATGCCGTGATCAACGTCACGCCGCAGATACAGCAGTGAGTGTGACCGCGCACGCCCCCGACGCCCCGCCCGTCTCGCCCGGGCAGAAGTGGGCCATCACGCTGACCGTGATGATCGTCGCCTTCATGCAGATCCTCGACACCAGCGTCACCAACGTCATCCTGCCGCACCTTCAGGGTTCGATGTCGGCGGGCCTCGACGAGGTCTCGTGGGTCATCACTTCGTATCTCGCCGCCAACGCCGTGGTCATCCCCGCCACCGGCTGGCTGGCCGGGCTCTTCGGGCGCAAACGGTTCTTCCTGATCTGCTCGACGCTGTTCGTCGTCAGCTCGTTCCTCTCCGGCGCCGCGCCAGACCTCACCACGCTGATCGTCGCGCGCATCTTCCAGGGCCTCGGCGGCGGGCCGATCATCCCGCTCTCGCAGGCGATCCTCTGGGAGATCTTCCCGTTCCACCAGCGCGGGCTCGCGATGGCGATCTGGGGCGTGGGGTTCATCCTCGGCCCAATCCTCGGGCCGACCGTCGGCGGCTACCTCGCCGACGAGTGGTCGTGGCGCTGGATCTTCTACATCAACCTGCCGGTGGGGATCGTCGGCTTCCTCATGGCGAGCGCGTTCCTATTCGACTCGCCGTACCAGCGCCGCGCCGCGCGCATCGACTGGTGGGGCCTCGTCCTGATGGTCGCGGGCTTCGCGTGCCTCCAGCTGGTCCTCGACCGCGGCGAGCGGGAGGAGTGGTTCGACTCGCCGAAGATCGTCGTGCTCATGATCGTCGCCGTGTGCGCGCTCGCCGGCTTCCTCATCCGCGAGCTGACCACCAGCGAGCCCATCCTCGACCTGACTGCCTTCGCCGACCGAAACTTCGCCACGAGCGTGGCGATCATCGCTGTCGTCGGCTTCGGCATGTTCTCGGGGATGCTGCTGATGGCCGTCTTCACGCAGAAGCTCCTCGCTTACGACGCGTGGACGTCGGGCCTCGTGCTGGCGCCGGGCGGCATCGGCAACATCTGCTCGCTCTTCGCTTCGGGGATCGTCACGCGCGTGGACCAGCGGCTCATGCTGGCGTTCGGCTGCCTGCTCAACGCGGTCAGCCTCTACATGATGACGTCGCTCACGCTCGGGATGGACTACTGGGCGCTCGCGCTGCCGCGCTTCGTCCAGGGGTTCGCCATCGGCTTCATCTTCGTCCCGCTCTCGACGCTGGCCCTGGCCACCATCCGGCGCGACAAGCTCGTCAACGCGACGGCCATCTACGGGATGCTGCGCAACGTGGGCGGCAGCGTCGGCATCGCCGTGGTCACCACGCTGCTCGCCCAGCGGAGCCAGTACCACCAGACCACGCTCGTGAGCCACATCACCGCGTGGGATCCGGAGACGCGCGTGCGCCTGGCGCGCTGGGCGCGGCACTTCGTGAGCCAGGGCAGCGACGCCTTCACCGCCGAGCGCCAGGCCATGGCGATGCTCTATCGCGAGACGGTCACGCAGGCGCAGCTGCTGGCGTACGCGGACGACTTCTGGCTGCTCGCGGTGATGTTCGCGATCGTGCCGCTCGTCCTGCCGCTCATGCGGCGCATCCGGCTGGACAGGCCGTCGCCGGAGGCG
>JBOHQB010000042.1:0-2443 GCA_050731995.1 Candidatus Rokuibacteriota bacterium | reverse complement strand
CGGTCTCTTCCGCGCGGTCCTTGACGAGGTCCACGCAGAGCACGCGCGCGCCCTCGCGCGCGAAGAGGATCGATGTAGCCTTGCCGTTGCCGAGACCCGGCCCGCGCGAGCCCGCACCCGTGACGATTGCGACCTTGCCCTTCAATCGGTCGGCCATGGGCCCTCCAGGGTGGACGGAGAATACGAGCCGTGAGAAGAATACTCCAATGAACGGACCGGCGAGCATGATCGATCGCGCGACCGCGGAGCATTACGCGTGGGGTGAGGGCTGCGACGGCTGGCACCTCGTCCAGCGCGCCGACCTCTCCGTGATCCAGGAGCGGATGCCGCCGGGCGCGCGCGAGGCGCGGCACTACCACCGCGCGAGCCGGCAGTTCTTCTACGTGCTGGTGGGGACGCTCACGCTCGAGGTCGACGGCCGTCGGCACGTCATGGAGGCGCGGCAGGGGATCGAGATCGAGCCGGGTGCGCCTCACCAGGCTCTGAACGAGTCGGCCGAGGCCGTCGAGTTCCTCGTCGTCTCGCAGCCGCCGAGCCACGGCGATCGCGTACCGGCCAGGTAGGCGACATTCCGAGGTGTTATCGTGACGCCGCCGGCCTGGATATACTGGTCTGCATAACACGGGACCGGGGTGCGTTGGATTGCAGGCCAACAACGCGATGGACTGGACATTTTCTGCGACGCGGGACGCTCGTGGAGCGGCGTTAGCCGGACCGGGCGCGCTGCGTCACCAACGCTATCCAGATCCTATACTTCTGGTTCGACGGCGATTGAACCGCTCAACTCTTGTCCGGGTCGCTTCGACGCAGGAGGAAGATCGGTGAGGCAGGAGGAATGTTCTTCGCGCGGATCGGTACTCTAAAGCGAACACCCAGCAGGAGGAACCGGCATGATTATGCGGATTACGTGGGGAAAACTCCGGCCCAGCTCATGGAATGACTTTGAGAAAACGTATCGCGCCACCGTGGCCGCAAAGGGGCGTGACATCAAGGGGCTTCGCGGGCGGTGGCTGCTGCAAGATACGGAGGATGAGGATACCGGGTTTGCCGTAAGCTTGTGGGAAAACGCTGAGGATATGCGAGCGTATGAGCAGAGCGACCTCTACCGACAAGAGTTTGCGCCTGCCCTTCAGCCCTTTTTTGTCGGTGACTATAAGACCTATCGCAGTGAGGTCAAATATATGCAATAGGGGCTGGCGCCGCGGTCGCGAACTCTCGGTGCCCGCGTGTTTCGGCTCGACTGAGACAGTGGCGTCCGAGCGTCGAACTTCCGGCTGCAGCGGACCGGGTGCTCGCGTTGCTCGCGCCCCGGCCGCTGAGTCGGCACGTTGGACGGACGTAGGCGGGGCTCAATGAACCTCCTCGATTATGAGGCGCTGAGCGCCGTTGCCGACGATCTATTGCCGCGCCTGCAGGGCGACGCGCAGTTGGGCCGCTTTTGGAAGCATCGGGGGGATGACGGCGTAAGGCGAGAGAGGCAGCTTCTCGTCGATTTTCTGTCAAGGGCATGAGGATCAGCGAGAGCGACTGGGCGAGATTTCTTGGCCACGCCAGCGCCACGCTTGATGCGTTCAGGGTTCCTCCGGCTGAGCGTGAAGAGGTCGTCGCGTTCGTTCTAAATCTGAAGTCGGACATCGTCGAAGCGTAGATCACTCGCCGCGGAGCGTCGGGTCGAGCACGTCGCGCAGCCAGTCGCCGGTCCGGCTCACCACGAGCGAGGTGAGCATCAGCACGAGGCCGGGGAACATCGAGATCCACCACGCCGAATCGAGATACTCCCGCCCCTCGTGGATCATCCCGCCCCACGAGGGCGTCGGCGGCTGGATGCCGAGCCCGAGGAAGGACAACGTCGCCTCGAGGACGATGGCGCGCGCCAGCTCGAGCGTGGCGATGACGACGAGCGTCGACAGGACGTTCGGCAGGATGTGCTTGAGGACGATCCGCGGCGTGGAGCCGCCGAGCGCGAGGATCGCGTCCACGAACTCGCGACCCCGCAACGCCAGCACCTGGGCCCGGAGCACCCGCGCATAGTTGACCCATCCCGAGAGCCCGACGACCACGATGAGCGTCGGGAAGGACGGCCCCAGGACCGCGATGATCCCGATCGCCAGGAGAATGAACGGGAAGGCGAGCTGGGCGTCGGCGACGGTCATGATGATGCTGTCGGTCCATCCGCCACGGAAGCCCGCGACGATGCCTAGCGTCGCGCCGAGCAGCCCGCCGACGGCGACGGCGGCGAAGCCGATGAGGAGCGACACCCGCGCGCCGTAGATCAGACGCGAGAGGACGTCGCGGCCCAGGTGGTCGGTGCCGAGCGCGTGCGCACGCCCGTCGCCGCCCTCCAGCGTCGGCGCGGCGAGTCGTGAGCGGAGCGACTGGCGCTCCGGATCCTGGGGCGCGATCCAGGGCGCCGCCACCGCCATGACAGCGAGCAGGCCGACGA
>JBOHQB010000041.1:0-3357 GCA_050731995.1 Candidatus Rokuibacteriota bacterium | reverse complement strand
CCATCGAGTCCTTCGCCGCCCACCGCTTGATCGAGGCGACGCAGTCCTCGGAGGTGACGGGCGCGCCGTCGTGCCAGAGGAGGCCGTCGCGGAGGGTCAGCGTGTAGGTCAGCTTGTCGGCGCTGACCTCGTACTTGTCCACCATCTGCGGGCGGACCTCGCCCTTCGCGTCCATGCCGAAGAGCGTGTCGTAGACCATGTAGCCGTGGTTGCGGACGATGTACGCGGTCGTCCAGATCGGATCGATGATCTTGAGGTCCGAGTGCATGACCACGCGCAACGTGGTCTGCGCGTGCGCCGCGGGGGGCACGCCCGCGGCGAGAGCGATGAGGGCGACGAGAGCGAGCGGCGCAACGAGTCGGTGTGTCATGGCTTCCTCCTCGAGGGGGCGGAACCGCGGCGCAAGGTGGCACGAGATAACCACGGCGCGCGCGAGCTTGTCAACGCGCCGGGGGGCGGCGGCAGGCCTGCCCGTCGCCGCGCGGCCCCGTCACTCGCCGCGGAACGCCGGCTTCCGCTTCTCCAGCATCGCGCGGCGGCCCTCACCGGCGTCTGCGCTCCGGCGCGCGTAGGACGCCAGCGCGTCGAGGTCCGCGTGCGCGATGGCCTCGTGGGCGGAGAGCGCGCGCAGGATCGTCGCTTTCATCACCGTGAGCGACAGCGGCGCGTTGTCGGCGATCGTGCGCGCGAGCGCGTAGGTCGCCTTCTCGACCTCGGCTGCCGGCACCACCTGGTGGACCATGCCGATCTCGTACGCCCGCGACGCGGGGATGGGCCGGCCGGTGAAGAGCAGCTCGCGCGTCATCGCCGGACCGATGGTCTCGATGAGCTTCTGGCCGAGCGGGAAGGGGACGACGAGACCGATCCGGGCGAGCGGCATGCCGAACCGCGCGACGTCGGCGGCGACGCGCAGATCGCAGTGCAGCGCCAGCTCGCAGCCCCCGGCGATGGCGTCGCCGTGCACCATCGCGATCGTTGGATGCCGGGACCGCTCGACGCGCTGCAGGACGCCGACGACGCCGGCCTCCGGATCGCCCGAGGCGCCCCCCTGCGCCTCCATCTCCTTGAGGTCCATGCCGGCGCAGAAGGCGGGGCCCGCCCCGCGCACGACAACCACGCGCACGTCGCGTCGGTCGTCGAGCGCGTCGAAGACCAGGCGCAGCCCCGTGAGGAGCGCGCTGTTCATCGCGTTGCGCTGGTCCGGGCGGTTCAGCGTGACGGCGGCGATGCCGTCGGCGACGGTCGCGAGGATCTCGTCGGCCATGGGGCCCTCCAGGCGGCCGATGATATCATTCCTCCGCCGATGACCGTCTTCGCCGGCTACACGCTCCCCGACGAGCTCCGCGTGCTGCGTGAGCAGGTGCGGCGGTTCATCCGCGAGGAGATCATCCCGCTCGAGCAACGGCTCGATCCCGACGCGCCCGGAATTCCCGACGAGGACTTCGAGCGGCTGGCTGCCAAGACGAAGGCCGCGGGGCTCTGGGCGCTGGGGGCGCCCGAGCCGTACGGTGGCGGAGGGCTCGACACCTTCAGCTTGTGCGTCCTCTACGAGGAGATGGCCCAGCACCGCATGGGCCTCTACAACATCGGCTGCGGCGTGTTCGGCCGATATCCGCCACCCGCGATCTGGGCCGGCAGCAAGGAACAGATCAAGCAGTACGCCGAGCCGACGGTGCGCGAAGGGTGGCGGACGTTCTTCGCGATCACCGAGCCCTCGGGCGGCTCGGACCCGGCCGGCGCCATCCAGACGCGCGCGGAGCGGCGCGGCAACACGTGGGTGCTGAACGGTCGCAAGGTGTTCATCTCGAACGCGCACAATTCCAGATGGGGCATCGTCTTCGCACGGACCAGTAAGGAGAAGGGTCGCGCCGGTATTTCCTGCTTTGTTGTGGAGCCGGGGACGCCGGGCTTCAGCTGGAAGAACATCCGCACGATTCGCACGGCCGCGATTCCCAACGACGTCGTGTTCGAGGACTGCGAGCTCCCCCTCGACGCGCTCGTCGGCCGAGAGGGGCAGGGGCTCGAGCTCGCGTTCGATCTCCTCGTCAAGAACCGGTTTCCATATTCGGCGACCAACCTCGGCGTCGCCGTGGCCGCCCACCGGATGGCCATCGAGCACGCCAAGCAGCGCGAGACGTTCGGCCAGAAGCTCTCGCAGCGCCAGGCCATCCAGTGGATGCTCGCCGACGCCGAGGTGGAGCTCCGCGCGTGCCGCTGGCTCATCTGGGAGGGCGCGTGGAAGGCCGACCGCGGCGAGGATGCGCGCGTCGAGGCCTCGATCGCCAAGCTCTACTCGAGCGAAGTCCTCGGCCGCGTGATCGACGCCGCCGTCCAGATCCACGGGGGCTACGGCGTGTCCAAGGAGTTCCCACTCGAGCGCTGGTATCGCGAGGCCCGCGTGCGGAGGATCGGCGAGGGGCCCTCGGAGGTGCACCGGATGGTGATCGCGCGCTCTCTCTTCCGATGATGGGCGACGCATGATGCTCGACGGCGTCCGCGTCGTCGAGCTCGCGCAGAATCTCGCCGGCCCCGTCGCCGGCGAGATCCTCGCCCACCTCGGCGCCGACGTCGTGAAGATCGAGCGCCCCGAGGGCGACGACGCGCGCGGCTGGGGCCCGCCGTTCTGGAACGGCGTGGGGCCCGGCTTCCTCGCCGTCAACGCGAACAAGCGCTCCGTCGCGCTGGACCTCAAGGACAAGGACGCTGTCGCGTGGCTCATCGAGCTCATCGGCGAGGCCGACGTGCTCGTGCAGAACATGCGGCCCGGCTCGCTCGAGGAGTTCGGGCTCGACGCCGAGGCGCTCACGCGCCGCTACCCCCGCTTGATCTACTGCTCCGTGTCGGCGTTCGGAAGGACGGGACCGCTCCGGCTCAAGCCGGGCTACGAGCCGATGCTCCAGGCGTTCTCGGGGATCATGATGCTGAACGGCGCCGAGGGCGATCCGCCGACGCGCGTCGGCGCGCCGATCCTCGACTACGGCACGGGGACGTGGGCGGCGCTCGGCGTGCTCGCGGGGCTCGTGCGCCGCGAGAAGACGGGGAAGGGCTGCGTCGTGGACGCCTCGCTCTTCGAGACGGCGCTCGGCTGGATCAAGGGACACTACGCGGGGTTCCGCGTCTCGGGCAAGCAGTCCGAGCGTCATCGCACGGGCAGCAGCCGCCTGATCCCGTTCCAGGGATTCGAGACGTCGACGGGACCGATCATCGTCGCCGCCGGCAACGACCGCCTCTTCGCGAAGCTCGCGAAGGTGCTCGGCCGTTCCGAGTGGGCGTCAGACCCGAAGTTCACGACGAACGCCGGGCGCGCGGCGCACAAGAAGGAGCTGCTCGAGGAGATCGAGCGCATCTTCCTCACGG
>JBOHQB010000040.1:0-1751 GCA_050731995.1 Candidatus Rokuibacteriota bacterium | reverse complement strand
CGCTCGCACAGCGTCTCCCGCAGGCGCGCGAGACGACGGCTGCGAACACGGTGGCTGCCGCCCCGCGCCTCGAGCTGATCCACGGGGGCGTGCTCCGCTACCTGCGCGAGATCGGCGCCGCGCGATGACGCGCCCTCGAGCCGCGACGCCGCCCGCCCAGGACGCGATGCCCACGACGCGCGGCCTCAACTTCTACCTCGAGGACCCGAACCTCGAGTTCGTCTGCACGACGGTGATGGACGCGGCGACGCTCGAGCGCGCGCGGCCGCAGCTCGTCGAGCTGGGCCGGATCGCGGGCGACGAGCTCGAGGGCCTCGCCGACCAGGCGGACAAGCACCCGCCCGTGCTCCGCGCGTACGACGAGCGCGGCGGCCGCGTGGACGAGGTCGTCTTCCACCCGGCGTACCGTGAGATGGAGCGGCTCGCGTTCGGCCGCTTCGGCCTCGCCGCGATGTCGCACCGCCCGGGCGTGCTCGGCTGGCCCGGCGCCGTGCCGCACACCGTGAAGTACGCGCTCTCCTATCTCTTCTCCCAGTCCGAGTTCGGCCTCCTCTGCCCCGTGAACATGACGGACTCGACCGCGCGCATGCTCCGCCGCTACGGGAGCCCCGAGCTCCAGGCGCGCTACGTGCCGCGTCTCACGACGACCGAGCTGGGCACGCTCTGGCAGAGCACCCAGTGGATGACGGAAAAGACGGGCGGCTCCGACATCGGCGCGGCGACGAGCGTCGCCCGTCGGGACGCCGACGGCACGTGGCGGCTCTGGGGTGACAAGTGGTTCTGCTCGAACGCCAACGCGGACGTCGCGCTCACGCTGGCGCGCCCCGAGGGCGCGCCCGGCGGCACGCGCGGGCTCGCGATGTTCCTCGTGCCGAAGCGCCTGCCCGACGGGACTAAGAACGCCTGGACCATCAACCGGCTCAAGGACAAGCTCGGATCGAAGTCGATGGCGACCGGCGAGGTCACCTACGCCGGCGCCGTCGCGTGGCTCGTCGGCGAGCCCGGACGCGGTTTCAAGCAGATGATGGAGATGGTCAACGGCTCGCGCCTCTCGAACGCGATGCGCGCGGCGGGGATCATGCGGCGCTCCGTGCTCGAGGCGCTGGTGCACGCGCGCGGCCGCGCGGCGTTCGGCGACGCGCTCATCCGGCTCCCGCTCCTGCGCGCGAACCTCCTCGAGATGCTGCTCGACGCCGAAGGGGCCGTCTCCGTGGTCCTCAACGCCGCCGCCGTGTACGACCGCGCCGACGCCGGCTCGGCCGAGGACCTGCGGCTCCTCCGGATCATGACGCCCGTCGCCAAGGGCTGGACGACCGCGCGCGCGCGCGTGGTGGCGGGCGAGGCGATGAACGTGCGCGGCGGCAACGGCTATGTCGAGGAGTGGCCGAACGCGCGTCTGCTCCGCGATAGCTACCTCGGCGCCATCTGGGAGGGCGCGCAGAACGTCGTGGCGCTCGACGTCCAGCGCGCGATCTCGAAGGACGGCGGCTTCACCGCACTCGCCGGGTTCGTCACGGGGCGTCTCGACGCGGTCAGTGAGCCGGCGGCCAAGCCGGGGGTGGACGCCGCGCGCACGACGCTCGCCGAGCTGGCGCGGACGGTGGAGGGCTGGCCCGCGCTTACCCGCGCCGAGCGCGAGCTCGACGCGCGCCCGGTGGCCGACACGCTCTACCACGTCCTCGCCGCGAGCCTGCTCCTCGGCGAGGGGCAGACCCTCCGCGAGCAGCGCGACGACCACCGCAAGCTCCTCG
>JBOHQB010000039.1:0-5260 GCA_050731995.1 Candidatus Rokuibacteriota bacterium | reverse complement strand
TCGTCGCGAACATGTCGGACGCGAAGCGCGCCGCGGTCCCCGTGCTCTACGCGTGCGCCGAGGCGGAAGGGCAGTTGCGGACCTGCTGGCCGCTCGAGCACGCCGGCTCGGCGCCCGTGCTCGTGATGCCGGAGCCCGCGCCCATCCCGCAGAGCTAATTTAGCGGAGCCCGGCCCCGGCGCGGCTATTTCGCGCCGAGCGCGTTGATCTCGGCCGCGATCGCGCGGCTCAGCCCTTCCAGCATGAGGCCGTAGCCCGCGGCGATCGCCGCGTACGTCCCGCCCGACGGCCGCGTGACCCGCGTCTCCTTGTTCGCGACTTCCTTCGCTGCGCCGTCGAGGAGCCGCCAGCGTGCGACCAGCGCCAGCTCGCCGTTGAGCGGCCCGTCGAAGCGGCTGACCTCCACGATGACCTGGTACTGCACCTTGCGATCCTTGCGCGTCGGCTGGACGGCCGTTCGCTCGACCGGGATCAGCAGGGCGAGGTCCTCGCCGAGGACACGCGGCAGCGCCCGATCGAGGGGCTCGCTCCAGCCGTCGTCGGGCGCGGCCTCGAGCGTGTCCGGGCGCACGCGCGTGACCAGCCGGACCGGGTCCAGATAGCCGGGCAGCGTCACCGGCCCCACGCCGATCGCGAGCGGCTTGACGGGTCCCTCCACCTGCTTGGCCGTCGTCTCGAGCTTGTGGAGCCGTTTCGGGGGCGGCGTCCGGTCGAGGAGACCGGCGTATTCGAGGAGACCACACCCGCCGAGGCAGACGGCGAGCGCCAGGATCACCAGGCGCCGCATGCGTGGATGCTAGCACGGCCCGTTCAGAGTAAACTGTCCGCACGATGCTCGACCCCATCACGATCTCCGTCTTGCAGCATCGCTTCGAGGCGATCGTCCAGGAGATGGGCGAGGCCATGCTGCGCACGGCGTACTCGCAGATCCTGAACTCGAGCCGCGACTTCTCGACCGCGCTCTGCGACGGTCAGGCGCGGCTCGTCGCGCAGGCCGAGCACGTGCCGATCCACGTCGGCGCGATCCCGTGGGCCGTCGAGTCCGTCCGCGACGCGTTCCGCGGGCGCGTGAACCCGGGTGACGTCTTCCTCCTCAACGATCCCTACCACGGCAACAACCACCTGCCGGACCTCACCGCGTTCGTGCCGGTCTTCGTCGACGGCGACGTGGCCTTCTGGTCCATCAACCGGGCGCACCAGAGCGACATCGGCGGCTCGACGCACGGCGCCTACAACCCGGGCGCCACCGAGATCTGGCAGGAGGGCATCCGCATCACGCCGCTCAAGCTCTACGATCGCGGCGAGCTGCGCGACGACGTGCTCAAGATGATCACCACCAATGTGCGCCACCCGCACGACTTCACGGGCGATCTCAACGCGATGATCGGCTCGGCGCGCGTCGGCGAGCGGCGGCTCCAGGCGCTGCTCGCCCAGGATGGGGCCAAGACCGTGATCGCGGCCGTGGACGAGATCCTCGACGGCGCCGAGCGGCAGGCGCGCGCGTGCGTCGCGACGTGGAAGGACGGCGTCTACCGCGGCGAGTCGATCCTCGACGACGACGGCCACGGCTTCACCGACATCTGGATCCGGGCGACCGTCACGAAGAAGGGTGACGGCCTGATCGTCGACCTGACCGATTCCCACCCCCAGGTGCACGGGTTCATCAACTCGTCGTTCCCGAACACGATGTCGGCGGTCCACATGGCGTTCGCGTACCTGATCGACCCGCGCACGCCGAAGAACTCGGGGACGTTCCGTCCCGTCGAGACGCTGCTGAAAGAGGGCACGATCGTCTGGCCGTACGCGCCCGCGCCCGTGACGCTCGCGACGAACCACTGCGCCCAGGAGATCGCCGAGGCGATCATCAAGGCGCTCGCCCCCGCGTGCCCCGCGCGCGCGATCGCGGGCTGGGGGCGACGCTTCCGCATCGCGATCAAGGGCGTCAACCCCCGCACCAAGCGGCCGTTCATCTGGCACATGTTCCACGCGCGTCCCGGCGGGGGCGCCACGGCCGTCGGCGACGGCTGGGAGACCGCGGGCGAGGGGCAGGCGGCCGGCGGGATCAAGTTCGGCTCCGTCGAGGTCGCCGAGGCGCGCTTTCCGCTCACGTTCGAGCATCATGAGTTCCGCGCCGACTCGGGCGGTGACGGTACCTACCGCGGCGGCGTCGGCGCGACGCTGAGGCTCCGCGTGGACACGACGACGGACTGCGTCGCCAACACTGCCGGCGACGGCACCCGTCACCCGCCCTACGGCCTCCTCGGCGGCCGCGACGGTCTGCCGCACCGGTACCGGCTGCTCTCGCGCGGTCGGCCGCCCCGCGTGCTCAAGACGAAGGAGGTCGGCGTCCGCGTGCGGCCCGGCGACGTCTTCTTCGTCGAGTCCTCCGGCGGGGGCGGGTACGGCCGGCCGTCGAAGCGCCCGCGGGAGGCGCGCGCGCGCGATCTCGCCAACGGCTTCGTGACGCAGCGAAGGGCGACGTGACATGAACCGGTTCGTCGGCGCCGCGCTCGCGCTGGCGCTCCTGCTTCCCGCCGCGCCGGCGCGCGCACTCGAGACGGACGTTCGGACGCTCGAGCCGCGACCCGGCGTCACCGTGTCGTTCCTCCTCCTCCAGCCCGAGGGCTCACCCGTCGCCAGCGTGATCCTCTTCTCGGGCGGCGACGGGGTCATCAACATCAAGAACGCGCGGAACCCCAGGTGGGGGCGGGGGAACTTCCTCGTCCGGACCCGCGAGCTGTTCGCCGGCGAGGGGCTTCTCGTCGCCGTGCCCGAGGTCCCGTCGGACCACGCGACCGGCTACGGACGCTTCCGCGCCTCCAAGGACCACGCCGCGGACGTCGCGGCGATGATCGCCTCGCTGAAGATGGTCGCGCCGGTCCCCGTGTGGCTCGTGGGCACGAGCCGCGGGACCGTCTCCGCGGCGTTCGTGGCGGCGCGGCTCCGGCAGGGTGGCCCCGACGGCCTCGTGCTGACCTCGACGGTGACCGAGCGGAGCCGGGTCGTCACCGACACGGTCGTCGACGCGGATCTCGGCCAGATCCGCGTGCCGACGCTGATCGTCCACCACAAGCTGGACAACTGCGTCGTCACCAAGTACGACATCGCCCGGCTTCTCGCCAGGGGGTTCAAGAACGCGCTGCGCGCGGAGTTCGTCGCGTTCGAGGGCGGCGTGTCGGTCGGCGACCCGTGCGAGGCCTTCGCCTACCACGGCTACAACGGTATCGAAGCCGAGGTCGTCCGCACGATCGCCGCCTGGATCAAGGCGAACTGAGGGAGGACCATGTTCAAGGACGTCGTGACGTCAAGGGACGAGCTGAAGCGTCTCGTCGGTGAGCCGAGCGAGCGTGCCGTGAAGAAGGACATCGCGCGGCTCGACGAGCACGCGCGGAGCTTCATCGCCGCCTCGCCGTTCGTGCTCATGGCCACGGCCGGCGCCGAGGGCCGCTGCGACGTCTCGCCCAAGGGTGACGCGCCGGGCTTCGTGCGTGTGCTCGACGACCGGCACCTCGTGATCCCGGACCGGCCGGGCAACAAGCGCGTGGACGGCATGCGCAATATCCTCGAGAACCCGCACGTCGGGCTGATCTTCCTCGTCCCGGGCCGGGAGGAGACTCTACGGGTGAACGGCGTCGCATGGATCTCCCGGGATCCCGACCTCCTCGCCTCGCTCGAGGCGCACGGGAAGCGGCCGCTGCTGGCGCTCGGCGTCGAGGTCGAGGAGTGCTTCCTGCACTGCCCGAAGGCCTTCCGACGCGCGGGCCTCTGGGAGCCGGCGACCTGGACGTCGGCCGCCGCGCTGCCGGCGATGGCGTCCGTGTTCTACGAGCGGCTCCGGCCCGAGGGCAAGACGCTGGAGGAGTACGCGCGCGAGAGCGAGGAAGGCATCCGGAGGACCATGTACTGATGGCCCACGCGCGCATTCCGCTCGTCGAGACGAAGGCCGACCTGCCCGTGGAGCACCACGCGGTCTGGGATCTCATCACCCAGAGCCGCGGCCGGGTCGCCGGACCCTTCGCGGCATTGCTCCAATCCCCCGAGGTCGCGCGGCGCATCGCGCACCTCGGCGAGTACATTCGGTTCGAGTCCGCGCTGAGCCCGGTCCACCGCGAGCTGGCGGTGCTGGCGACGGCGCGCGCGATGGACTGCCGCTACGAGTGGGCGGCGCACGCGCCGCTCGCGCGCAAGGCCGGCGCGCGCGGGGAGGCGATCACCGCGATCCGCGACCGGAAGACGCCGGCCGGGCTCACCGAGGACGAGGCCGACATCGTCGCCTACGTCACGCAGCTCCTGCGCGACCGCCGCGTGGACGACCGTACCTTCGCCGCGGCGCGCGCGCGGTTCGGTGTCCAGGCCCTCGTCGAGCTCACGGCGACCGCGGGCTACTATTCGATGATCGCCTGCACGCTCAACGCCTTCGCGATCGAGCCGGAGCCGGGCGCCGACCTCCTGCCCCTGTGACGTCGTACCGGATCGGGATCGACGTCGGTGGCACCTTCACCGATCTCGCCGCCGTGGACGCGGACGGCCGCGTGGTCACCGCCAAGAGCGCCTCCACGCCGCGCGACCCCTCGGAGGGCTTGCTCGCGGGTCTCGAGCTGCTCGCCGCCGAGCTCGGGACCGATCTCAAGGGGCTGCTCGCGCGGACCGGCTCCATCGTGCACGGCACGACCACCGCCACGAACGCGCTGCTCGAGAAGAAGGGTGCGCGCGTGGGCCTGCTCACGACCGAGGGCCATCGCGACGTGATCGAGATGCGCGAGGGGCTCAAGGACGACCGCTACAACCTCCGGATGGAGCCGCCCGTGCCGCTGGTCCCGCGCGCGCTGCGCCTCGGCGTGCGCGAGCGCACGGCCTTCGACGGAGCCGTGCGCACGCCGCTCCACCGCGGCTCGCTCGCGAAGGCGCTCGTCGCGCTGGCGCGCGCGAAGGTGGAGGCCGTCGCCGTCTGCTATCTGCACGCGTACCGGAACGGCCGGCACGAGGCGCTGACCGGCCGCGCGGTGCGGGCGCGGCTGCCGCGCGCGTATCTCTCGCTCTCCAGCGAGGTCCTGCCGCAGATCAAGGAGTACGAGCGCGTCTGGACGACGGTGGTCAACGCCTACGTCGGTCCCGCGCTCGCGCGCTATCTCGGGAGCCTCGCGGCGAAGCTGCGGGCGCGCGGGTACCGCGGCGAGATCCTCATCATGCAGTCCCACGGCGGCGTCGCGCCGATCCGGGAATCGGCGCGGCTCGCCGCCGGCGCCGTGCTCTCGGGCCC
>JBOHQB010000038.1:0-1649 GCA_050731995.1 Candidatus Rokuibacteriota bacterium | reverse complement strand
GTCCGGCGGCTCCGCGCCAAGCTGGGTGTGGAGGGCGGGCGCGTCGCCACGGTGAAGGGCGTCGGCTACCGCTTCGAGGGCGACTGACGGAGTATTCTAAGGACATGGGGCTCCTGACCCGGCTGAGGCGCCTCGCGGCGGGCTGCCTGCTCGGCGGCGCTCTCACAATCCCCCTGGGACCCACGACGACCGGTCGCGCCGTGGACCAGATCAAAAGGCAGTCGAACCAGCCGGTGCCGACCGCCCCGTCGCGTGAAACGCCGCGCTCCGACCAGGTCTGGGTGCCGGACCGGTACGTGACCATCGCCGGCCAGTCCGCGCCGGTGCTCGTGCCCGGTCACTGGGAGCGGCGCATCTCCGACCGTGAGTTCGACGTGCCGGCGCTCATGATCTTCCGCCCCTCGACGGGCACGCACGAAACGTTCCCCGGCGGCGTGCGCGGGCCCGTGGAGACGCGCCCCGCGCCTTGAGCGTGCGCCGGCTGCTGCTTCTGGTCCGCGGCAGCATCGCTGTCAAGCTCACGCTGACGCTGGTGGGCTTCGTGGCGCTGACCACGGCGATCGCGGGGCTCTATCTGAACCGCGCGCTCGAAGACTTCGCCGCGGAGTCGCTCGAGGCGCACCTGGCAACGGCCGCGCACCTGCTCCACGACGAGACCCGCGCCCTCGTCGTCCGGGGCGCTGCGGCCGCCGACGTTCGCGCGTTCGCCGTCCGCGCGGCGCGGCCGACCCGCGCGCGGGTGACAGTCATCGCCCTCGACGGCCGCGTGCTCGGCGACTCGGAGATCGAGGTTGCCGACCTGGCCCACGTCGAGAACCACGCGGGGCGCCCCGAGGTGCGGGCCGCACTCGTCGGCCGCCAGGGGCGAGATGTGAGAGTCAGCACCACAATCGGCCAGCCGTTGCTCTACGTCGCCGTGCCCATCGTGGACGGCGGGCGTGTCACCGGCGTGCTCAGGCTCGCGCTGCCGCTTGCCACCGTGACCGCGTCGTACGGAACCCTCCACCGCGTGATGCTCGCCGGAGGTCTCGTCGCTCTCGTCGTGGCGTTCGGCATCGGCATCTTCGTCGCCGGCCGCGTCACGCGCCCCGTCGTCGAGATGCAGGCGATCGCCCGTCAAATGAGCGAGGGGCGCTTCGACGTCCGCGCCCCCGTGCGCTCGCTGGACGAGATCGGCGCGCTCGGGCGCGCGCTCAACGTGATGACGGCGCGCCTACGGGAAAAGCTCGAAGACGTCGCGCGCGAGCAGGCCAAGGCGACCGCGGTCCTCGACGGCATGGTGGAGGGTGTGATTGCCGTCGACGGCCACGAGGCGCTGCTCTTCATGAACGAGCCGGCGCGGCGGACGTTCGGTACCGGCCCGGGCCGTGCCGAGGGCAAGCCGTTCCAGGAGATCGTCCGCAACGCGGATCTCCACGAGATCTTCCGCCGGAGCCGTGCGGCGGTGGAGGGGGCGCCGTCCCAGCACGAGCTTCGGCTGCTGCACCCGGTTGAGCGCACGTTGCGGGTCAACGTGGTGCCGCTGGCCCTCGGGGAGGGGGGGACGGGCGTCGTGATGGTGGTGCACGACGTGACCGAGCTGCGTCGCCTCGAGCAGGTGCGCACGGAGTTTGTCGCCAACGTCTCGCATGAGCTGCGTACACCGCTCA
>JBOHQB010000037.1:0-2625 GCA_050731995.1 Candidatus Rokuibacteriota bacterium | reverse complement strand
TAGACGGCGTGGCAGTCGTAGAGGAGGTTCTGGCCGAACGGCGCGGGCTTGCCGCCGGGCGGCGTCGGGCAGGGGACGAGCGTGAGCGGCCGCTTCATGACCTCGGCGATCAGCTCGACGAAGCCCGCCTGGGTGATCGCCTCTTCGCCCGTGACGTTGTAGGCCTGGCCGAACGCGCGCCGGTCGCCGAGCATCCGCGCCATCGCCGCGGCCAGATCCTCGACGTGGCCGAACTGTCGCAGCCAGGGGCCGCCGTCGGGCACGAGGATCGGCCGGTCGCGCACGAGCCGGTCGAAGAAGAAGGTCTCGTTGTTACGCGTGTTCAGAGGGCCGTAGACGTGCGTCGGGCGGACGATCGTCACCGGCGGGCCGCCCCGGCGCTGCGCGCCCAGGTACGCGTCCTCGCCCGCGATCTTGTTCTTTGCGTACTCGCCCCAGTAGAGGTTCCGCGGCGCGTCCTCGGCGTAGGGGAGCGGCAGCGCGTGGTCGTGGACGCGGCCCGTCGAGACGAAGACCGCGTGGCCAACCCGGCCCTCGAGCGCGGCGAGGAGCGCCGAGCAGTCGTCGCCGGTCGTCGGCGCGTAGGTGATGTCCACGAGCCCGTCGGCGCGCTCGCCCGCGAGCGCCTTCCGGAGCGCCGCATGATCCTTGCGGTCGCAGACGATCGTTCGGACACCGGGCGGCAGGCGCGCGGAGGACCGGCCGCGGTTCAGGACCGTGACCTCGTGGCCGTTGCGGAGGAGCGCCTTGACGAGATGGAGGCTGATGAACTCGGTGCCGCCCATCACGAGGACGCGCATTAGCGCGGCCCGCGCATGTCAGCCGAGCGAGACGGCGACGCAGGTGGTCGTGCGCGTGACACCATCGATCGCGCCGACCTGATCGGTCACGAACCCGCCGATCGCGTCGAGCGTCGCGCCCTCCACGACGGCGATGAAGTCGTACGGGCCCGTTACCGCGTCGAGGCGCGCGAGGCTCGGCCCCTTGCTCCTGAGATCCAGCAGCTCTTTCCTGACGCCCTTGGTCTTGCCCGGTGCGGTCTCGATCAGCACGTAGGCTCGGGTTCCGGCGTGAACAGCGGGGCGGGCTTTCGAGGTCATCGGCTGCGTCCCCCCTCTCCCAGCAGATTCGCGAGCGTGGAGCGGAACCACGCGGCACGCTCGACGAAGCGCCCCGCTTCCACGTCCACGCGCGTGCCACGCTCGTCGGCGTGGTTCGTCGGATCGAAACGCGCGACGAGCCGCGTTCGCGCGGGGCCGAAGCGGAGCGTCAGCGTCTCGCCGCTGCTCTCGTCGGCGAGCCGCGCCGTGACGACGTAGAGCCCGGCCGCGTCCGTGTCGGCGACGTAGGAGAACCCGGTCCGGTCGCGGACCAGCTCGACCGTCTGACCCGGCAGCGGCTGGCCGCGCGCGTCCTTGACGTAGCCGATCACGGTGTAGCGGAACTGGACCTCGTGCTCTGCGGCGGCCGGGGTCGCGAGCAGCACGAGCGCGGCGAGCGCCAGGACGGGACGCCTCACGCCGTCGAGTCTAGCAGATGGGTCTTCAAAAGCCCTCGATGGCAGCGCGCCTCGTCGGGGCAGCCGCAGAGGAGCGTGACCCGACCGCGGCGCAGCCGTCGCCGCACCTCGGCGAGACCCTCCCGGGCGTCCGGCCGACGGCGCAGTTCCGCACGGTACCGGCGTCGGTACTCCGTCCAGCCGATCCGGCCGCCGCGGAAGGCGCGCAGCAGGGGCAGGCTTGGGCCCAGCGCCCTGAGCCACACGTTGACGCGCGCCTTTGTGATTCCGCGCGGCCAGAGCCGCATGACGAGCACGCGCTCGCCGTCTGCCCGGCTCGCCGGCTCGTAGACGCGCTTCGTCACGAGGCGTACTCGTCGCGTCGCCATCCGGCTCATCCGAGGCTGCCCTCGCGCGTCGTGGCCGTGAGGCCACCGTCGATCACGAGGACCTGCCCGGTCACCCACCGCGACTCGTCCGAGGCGAGGTAGACCGCGCCCCACGCGACGTCCCACGCGGTGCCCTCCACCTCGAGCGGGTTGGACCGACGGCGGCGCTCGCGCGCCTCGGGGCCGAGGCTCTCGACCATGGGCGTCCACACCGCCCCCGGGGCGAGTGCGTTCACGCGGATTTTCTTCGGACCCAGCTGGACGGCGACGGAAGTGACGAAGCCGATCGCGCCCGCCTTCGCCGCGGCGTAGGCGGTGCGGCCGTAGCCGCGGAGCCCGGCGATCGAGGACACGCAGACGATCGAGCCGCCGCCCCGGCGCTCCATGGCCGGGACCGCCGCTTGGGTGGTAAGGAGCATCGACTTGAGATCGACGGTCATGACACGATCCCAGTCCTCCTCCGTCGTCTCGAGGACGTTGGCCCGCGACTCGATGCCGACGTTGTTGTGGAGCACGTCGAGACCGCCCCAGCGCTCGACCGCCGCGCGCACCATCCCCGCACAGTCCGCGGCGTGCGAGACGTCGCCGGCGAAGGCGACGGCCTCGCCGCGCTCGGCGCGCACGAGTCCGACGGTCTCTTCCGCGCGGTCCTTGACGAGGTCCACGCAGAGCACGCGCGCGCCCTCGCGCGCGAAGAGGATCGATGTAGCCTTGCCGTTGCCGAGACCCGGCCCGCGC
>JBOHQB010000036.1:0-2130 GCA_050731995.1 Candidatus Rokuibacteriota bacterium | reverse complement strand
GGCGAGGACCGCGGTGCCCGCGCCGATCGCCACCGCCGACGCGCTCCAGGCCGCGTTCGTGGGGGTCGCCGAGCGTGTGCGACCGGCCGTCGTGCACCTCGGGACCCTGCAGGTGGCCCGGGTGCGCCGCCCCCCGATGGTCCCCGGCCCCAAGGGGGACGACCCGTTCTTCAAGGACTTCTTCGACCAGTTCTTCGGCCGCGGCGGGCCGGGCCGGCGCGAGGAGTTCCAGACACCGGGCCTCGGCTCCGGGGTCATCGTGGACAAGCGCGGCTACGTGCTCACGAACTTCCACGTCGTGCGGGGCGCCGACGCCGTGACCGTGCGGCTCGCCGACAAGCAGGAGTTCCGCGGGCGCATCGTCGGCTCGGACCCGAAGACCGACCTCGCGGTCATCAAGTTCGACGCCCCCGCCGACGTGCGCGTCGCCACCCTCGGCAACTCCGACGCGCTCCGCGTCGGCGAGTGGGCGATCGCCATCGGCAACCCGTTCGGGCTCGACCAGACGGTGACGGTGGGCGTCGTGAGCGCGACGGGCCGCGCCGACGTCGGGATCGCGACCTACGAGAACTTCATCCAGACCGACGCCTCGATCAACCCGGGCAACTCGGGCGGTCCGCTCGTGAACCTGCGCGGCGAGGTGATCGGGATCAACACCGCCATCGTCGTCACCGGCCAGGGCATCGGCTTCGCGATCCCCGCCAACATGGTCAAGCGCGTGACGGGGCAGCTGATCGATCGCGGCCGCGTGCAGCGCGGCTGGATCGGCGTCGCGCTCCAGCCGATGTCCCCCGAGCTCGTGCAGGCGCTGGGCCTGTCGGAGACGAAGGGCGCCATCGTGGCGCGCGTCTATCCGAACAGCCCGGCGGCGGCGGCGGGGCTGGCGCAGAACGACGTCATCGTCGGCTTCGACGGCACGAGCGTCGAGGACTACCACCACCTCCAGCGGCTGTCCTCGGAGGCGGAGGTCGGCCGCACGGTGAAGCTCGACGTCGTGCGCCGGCGCGAGAAGAAGCGCCTCGAGCTGAAGGTCGCCGAGGCCCCCGACACCGGCCCCGCCGCCGAGCCGCGCCCGAAGTAGGGCGCGCTCAGGCCACGAACGGCGGGATCGGCGGGATCTCCAGCTGCTGCGCACGCACGTCGCGCACGCCCGGCACGCCGCGCGCGACCTCGACCGCGTGGTCCAGCGCGGCCGTGCCCTCCAGCGTGACCATGCCGTCCTGCGCCTCCACCGTGATGCGGTAGCGGCGCGTCGCGGGGTTGGTGGCGAGCGCGATCTGCACCCGCGAGGCGAGGGCGCGCGAGGCGACCAGCTTGCGCCCGGCGTCGGTGGTCGCCGTCTCCGGCCGCCGGGCGACGCCCTGGATCATCTCCACCACCGCCTCGTGGCCGAGCCGCTCGGTGTTGACGATCAGCTCGTAGAGCATCGGGTCGTTGATGTCCACCTCGTAGAGATAGCGCATCCGGCCCGCCTTCTCGGTGTCGTCACGGCGCACGAAGTCGGAGGCCGCCCGCTGGTTCGGCGTCTCCCCCGTCATCGCCGCCACCCGCTTGATCCACTGCTTCACGCGGTGCTCGAAGGGCCCGATGGTCCGCGCACGCACCACGTGGGGCACGCCGCGCAGCAGCCACTGGCCGCCGCCGCGCATGAAGACGCAGTTGTCGAGCTCGGCCAGCTCGAGCAGCGTCGTCTGGAGCACCGTGATGTGGTGGCGCGTCTCGGCGTCGAAGCGCTCGAAGAAGCTCGGCTTCGACTCGTCGAGCTGCGAGAGCCGGTCCTCGGCGAGGCCGTACCGGCGCCCCGCGTCCTGGAGCAGCTCCTGGTCCACGTAGCGGTAGCCGAGCTTCTGGCCCAGCGCCATGCCGATCTCCGGCCCGCCGGCGCCCATCTGAGTGGAGAGGACGATGATGGCCATGAGTCACCCCCGCCGGTACTTGTCGCGGACGGCCGTGGGCGCGATCGCGATGCGCTTGCCCGCGACGTCCTCCAGGATGTAGACCTCGTTCGTGAGCGAGCCGCTGGCAAAGACCTCGAAGACGTCGAGCGCGGCCTCGAGCGTGCGCTCGGGGCCCTCGGCCATCATCGCGTCCACCGCGGACACCGCCAGCCTCGTCATGCCGTCCTCCGAG
>JBOHQB010000035.1:0-19507 GCA_050731995.1 Candidatus Rokuibacteriota bacterium | reverse complement strand
GGGCAGCTCGCGCGGGAGGAGCGACGCAACGTCGGCGCCGAGGAACTGCGCATTGAACACGAATCGAAAGGCGTCCCGCCAGACGACGGCCAGGGCATAAAGGGCCAGGTAGAGCGCACCGGAGAGGATGGCCAGCGAGCTCGCGAAGGCGATGGGATTCAGCATGTCCTCTCCCTTCCTAGGATAAGGTGGCCGCAGCGGGCGCCCGTCCGGGCCCGTGGCGACAGGGGGTCCCCGATGACCACGAGAGCCGAGGACCTCGATCGCGACCGCACCAAGGCCCTCCGCCTGATCGCTCCCCAGCGCGCGATCGAAACCCGCAACATCGAGACATACTGGGAGCGATGGGACACGTTCTCCGACGATCCAGGGGCGGCGCCACCCTCTCTCCGGGATGAGGCCGAGGAGCTGTGGGACGGCAAGGTTGTGCTCGTCTTGCCGGATGGTTCGCGATGGGTTCACGTGAATGCTCTGCTCCGTCATGACCCGGGGGGTGACAACCGATACATTCAACGTCTGCTGCAGCTCCTCCTCGCTCATATGGCGGTGAGCGAGCATATCGCCACCGGAGGCGGCCTGAGTGACTTCTCCCTCGACGCGACTTCGCTCGACCTTCGACATGTCTTCTGCCACGAGTGCACACGGTGCGTCGACCTTGAACACGATGCGGACCAGTTGGACGTCGCCGACGGCCAGGACCCGCGGTAGTGTTGCCGCAAAGGTGTCACTGAGCTAAGTGAGGTCGATCCAGTGGGCCTCGGGCGCTGTCCCGCTGGCCGATTAGGATCGTCACTCCGCTGAGGGCACTCATTCTTGTTGTTCCTCCCAGTCCTCGATCGAGCCGAGCGCGGCGAGCGCGGCAAGGATCTGGAACCCCGTCTCGTAGCTGCCGGTGCGGTCGGCCAGGATGCCGGCCGAACATCACGACCATCGACGAGATTCCGGTGATCGTACCGAACAAGGCGCTCCCGAAGTAGTCGGCGCGGATCGCCGCCATCAGCGGCCCGCGGACTCCCCACGCGAGGCCGTGGAGGACGGCGAACGCGCCGAGCGTAGGAAGGATAAAGGGGGCGTGGGCGGCAGAACGGCCGCCGTTATCAGACCCGGCACGCTCGGCGGACACGCGCGCTACTTGCTCTTGAGCTTCAGGTCCTCGTAGGGCGCCGAGTACGCGTGCATGGGGATGAGGCCGAGGCCCGACTCGGCGACCCGCGGCCCCACACCGTTCAGCCACCCCAGCTCCCAGATCGGCGCGTACATGACCTTCTCGTGGATGAGCTGCTGGATCTTGTGCAGAGTCGCCTCGCGCTTCTTCCGGTCAAGCTCCGCGGCCTGCTCTTCGAAGAGCCCATCGATGTCCGGGTAGCCGCCGTAGGCGAAGATCCCCTTCGAGTGGACGAACGCTTCCAGGCGCGTGGCCGCGTTGCCGAAGGCGGCGGTGCCGCTCCCGATCACGTTACGGAGCTTCTTGTCGCGATACTGGGCGAAGAAGGCTGCGCGCTCGAGCGGCCGGAGCTGCGCGCGGATGCCGACGGCCTTCCAGTAGTTGACGACCGCTTCGCCCACGCTGCCGTAGGCGGTGTCGATGGAGTACTCGCCTCCGTCGAAGCCATTCGCGTAGCCGGCTTCGCTGAGGAGCTGCTTGGCCTTGGCCGGATCGTACGGATAGAGGGGTGCGACCCAGGCGAACTCGAAGTCCTGAGGGATCATGCTGCCCGTCAGCCTCGAGTGCCCGAGCGTCTCGGCCTGGTTGATCGCCGTCCGGTCGATGGCGAGGTTGGCGGCCAGGCGGACACGGCGGTCGGCCCACGGTGATCCGGGCTTCCACTGATCGACGAACACCAGCCACTGACTCGCGGGAAGGACGATCGCCGAGAGCTTGAGGCCGGGCGTGCGCGCGACCTCCTCGCCGAGGGCGCCGCGGACTGAGTAGACGATGTCGACCTCGCCTCGCTTGAGCATCGCCAGACGCGTCGCATCGTCCGGAACCACGCGGAACACCAGACGCTTGACCGAGGGCGTCTTGCGCCAGTACGGCTCGAAGGCCTCCATCACCAGCTCGACGCCGGGAGTGAACGAGACGAACCGGTAGGGGCCGGCGCCCACGGGTGATTTCTTGTAGCCGTCGTCACCCACCTTCTCGACGTACTTCCTGGGCACGATCCAGCCGGCTCCGGTGGCGCTCGTGTAGAAGATGAGGAAGTCCGGCCACGGCGCCTTGAGGCGGAAGCGAACGCGGCCGGGATCGGGCGTCTCGACGGCGGCCACTCGGTCCTTGAGCGATTTCGCGGCGGCACCCTTGTACCGCTCGAAGGAGAACTTCACGTCGTCGGCGGTGACGGGCTCACCATTGTGGAACTTCGCTCCCTTTCGCAGGACGAAGTCGTAGCTGAGCCCGTCCTTGGACGCCGACCACGACTCGGCGAGGCTCGGAGCCTGCGGGTTGCCCGGCATCGGCTTGAGCATCGCGTCGTGCAGCGCGTAGAGGAACATGTCCGGCGTGATAATGCCCGGCGTCTCGGCGGGGTCGAACCAGGGGGGCGCGATCGACACGTGGACGGCCCAGGTGAGCTGCCCCTCCGGGGCGGCCGGCGCGGGCGTGGGGCCGAGCGATCCCAGGAGCAACAGCGCAACGACCAGGGGGAACGCAACCCATCGGGTCATGGAGAGCCTCCTCTGCATCGCAAACGTAACGGGAGCGAGCCGAGGGACGACAGCGGCACCCGAAGCGACGCCGATTATCTCCGGACGCACGGGCTTGTCAATCGGGATTTGCGATATGGACCCATCGTCGTCCTCGTTTCACACTGGCGAGTGGCGACGTGACACCTAACTAACCGCCCATGCGGCCCATTCGCAATAGGTGACACGGCTCGTTCTCGCCACGCCAGCGCCGCTAATCCCGCATCCGCCGAGGGCCTGCCGCCCGTGACCACCCTGCGCGGGGACACTCCCGCCGCCGTCGACCCTGCTCTCCCCTGGGCAGTCAGCTCGATCACGTCGGATGCCACGCGAGTCGCTCGATGCGCCCGAGAATCTGCTGAAAGAGAGTCGGCGTCAAGTGGCTCTCGGCCAGCTGCAGGATGAAGTACCGGGCGTGCCGAATGAGGCGGCCGCCGGTCTTGAACAGGCGCTGCTGCAGGCTCGTCAGCGTCCAACTCTGGATGGCGAGGGGCAAGACCAGCCGCCGCAAGAGATTGCCGAGGTTGTAGGCGATGACGCCGAGCAGCAGGCGGACCTCGTTGGCCCGGAACCGGTGACAGGAGAGCCGGGTCCAGTGAGTGGCCGCTTTCCCCTCCTTGATCCACTGCTCCGCCGTCCCGCGCTGGTTGTAGAAGCGAACGACGGCGCGGTTCGTCCCGGTCAAGGTGGTGACGATGAAGCCCACCCGAGGAAAGAGCTCCCCGGGATGATGCTCGACCTTGGCGATCACTCGTCGCGGTCGGTCCCAGGAGGCCGCCTGATACTGGAAGCTGCGGTAGCGGACAAGCGGGGCGTGGCTGGGTCGGCCACGGGGCCGTGTAAGCAGATCCTCGATCGCGCGCTCGAGCACCTGGTTGGCCGGGAGCCGAATGGCATAGGCCACGTCCCGCCGTTCCAGTGCCTCGTACAGAGCGGGGAGCGCAAAGGCCGCGTCGGCGCGGACGACGACGGTCTGCCCCCGGGCCTGGGAGCGGTCAATGACGGGCAGGAGGATCTTTCCCCACCCGTCCGCACTGTGGACGTTGCCCGGCCGGAGCGTGGCAGCGAGGCAGTCGCCGTCTTGGTTGAAGACGAAGAGCGGATGATAACAGACGGACTCGAAGTGGCCGTTGTAGGCTGACTGCTCCTTGCGCGCCGTGCACCGGACTCTCCGAGCTGTCGATATCGAGGGTCACGCGCTGGCCGGACGACCGGGCGGTTTCGTGCTGCACCAAGTCCGTATTCAGGCGCGCCAGCCCCTGGTAGTTCCGCTCCTCCGCGAGGGCCTCCGTCTCGAACCAGTGAAGCGTCGAGGTGAGCGCCACGCTGGTCTCTCTGCACTCGCGCGAGGCCAGCATCCGAAAGGTCGGGTCCTCGGCCAGTCGCGCCGCGTCGTTGGTGTCCTCGTAGCCCGCCAGCCGGCTGTAGATGGACTGGCGGAAGAGGTCCGGTAACGAGAATTGCCGATTGCGTCCGGTACGGGGATCAGTGAGATGTCGGTCGATCAGCTCACCCACGCCGAGCCGCTCGTCCAACTCGCGCGGCAGCAACAGCCCGGCGTCGGAGGTCACCGTCGCCCCCCGGAACTCGACGCGCAGTTGCGGATTGAACGAGAGGCGAACCGGGCCGGATTCCGCGTCACCCATTGGGTGGTGCCCTCCGCACCTGCGAGGAGCCCCGAGAGCCGCGTTTCTTGCGGGTGCTGAGCGATTGTGGCCCGGTGCGTTCAGTCTTCAAATCGAAAATGTGGGTTTAATTAATTCACCCCTTTTTTACCTTTGCTCGTGACGCGGCGAGACCCGCGAAGCCCAGCCCCAACAGCAAAAGACTCGTGGGCTCCGGAATCGCAACCTGCCCGACTGCGTTGAACTCGACCAGGTAGGCGCCCGCATTGACGTCCGGGATGTCGTTCCAGGCTCCGCCCCGGAAGTGCGCGTAATCCTCATTGTTGTTTAAATTATTCGGCTCGCCACTATTCCATGAGGCAAAGTTGAATGGCCCCGTCGCAGAGCCGCCAGAAGCACCGCTCCAGAATTGCATACCGCCCTCGGGACCGTCGGCCCAGATCCAAACACCCTCGGTCGTCTGATCCGTTGCGCCTATGAAGCCGTCGCCACTGGTAACGTTACCAAGGATGAAACTCTGCTCCGCCGACGAGGTGATGGTCACCAGGTAGCCCGGCTGACCGTTGTGGGAGGAGGCAAGCGCAGCAGCGCGCGCCGCAGTCCAGATACCGCCAAAACCGACTATGTCGTAGAAATGATCGTTACCGCCAGCACCGACGGTCCACTGCACCGGCACTGCCATCGCACTTGTTTGCCACAGAGTCGCCAGCGCCGCCAGCACCAGCGTTTTTGTTTTCATATTCATCTCAAGGTCCTCCTACTCAACAGCCTCCCGGCGGCCAGTCCGGCGAGCCCCAAGCCGAGCAGCAGCAGAGAAGTAGGCTCTGGGACCGGGAATTCCACGACGTAACCAGACGCCCTGCCTAGCGATCACCTTCGCCGGCCTTGAGCGCCGATCTTCCGCCAGCCGTCGCTCCTGCGCAACTCCATGCACCCGCTCGCGACGGGGTTGAGGACCTGGGGTAAGATCGCGGTCCGACGAGGCCCATCCATGACGACATCGCCCGCTCCACCCGGCCGCACGCTGGCTCCCGACATCGACCCGGTCCGCTTCGAGGTCATTCGCAACGCGCTGCTCGCCATCACCGAGGAGATGGGCGCCACGCTCCGGCGCGCGGCGTACTCGACCAACATCAAGACGCGTGGCGATTTCTCCTGCGCGTTCTTCGACCGCGAGCTGCGCACCATCGCCCAGGCGTTCGCCCAGCCCTCGCACCTGGGCTCGCTGGCGCACATCGTGCCGCGCGCCATCCGCACCTACGGCGCCGAGCGCCTGGCGCCGGGTGACGGGATCCTCATCAACGATCCCTACCTGGGCGGCGTCCACCTCAACGACATCACGCTGATCACGCCGGTTTTCTACGACGGGGCGCTGCTGGGCTACGTCGCCAACATCGCGCACCACGTGGACGTGGGGGGCGGCGCGCCTGGCAGCATCGGGGTGTCGAGCGAGATCTACCAGGAGGGGCTCGTCATCCCGCCCGTACGCTTCGTCAAGGGCGGGCAGATCGACGGCGACATCTTCGCGCTGATCCGCTCCAACTTCCGCGGGACGCGCGAGATCTCCGGCGACTTCCGCGCGCAGACCGCCGCGAACCGCCTGGGCGCCCAGCGGATCGGGGAGCTCGTCGCCCAGCACGGCGCCGCCACCCTGGCGCAGTACCTCGACGAGCTGCTGCGCTACACCGAGCGGCGCACCCAGGCGGCGTTCGCGGAGTTCCCCGACGGGCGCTTCGAGGCCGAGATGTTCATGGACGGCGACGGCGTTACCGACGAGCCGGTGAAGCTGGCCGCGACGGTGACGATCGAGGGCGGCCGCGTGTCCGTCGACCTCACGGGCTGTGACGAGCAGCGCAAGTCGCCGACCAACGCCACGTCGTCGCAGGCGTACTCCGGCGTCGTGTACGTGCTCAAGTGCCTCATCGACCCGGACATCCCCGTCAACGACGGGTTCTACCGGCTCATCGACATCCGGAGCCGGCCCGGCTCCGTCGTCCACGCGCAGCATCCGGCGGCCGTGGCGGCGGGCTGGGAGATCGCCATGCAGCTCTGCGACCTGCTGTTCCGCGCGCTGGCGCCGGCGTTGCCGGATCGTGTGGTGGCGGGCACGAAGGGCTGCGTCTGCAACATCGCGTTCGGCGGGATGAACCCGGCCAGCGGCGAGTACTTCACCTACTACGAGACCATCGCCGGCGGCTACGGCGCCACCCTCACCACCGACGGCATGGACGCCGTGCAGGCGCATTTCCAGAACACGGAGAACGCGCCCGTCGAGGAGACCGAGGCCAACTATCCCGTGCGCATCCTGCGCTACGAGCTCATCGAAAACTCCGAGGGCGGCGGGCGTCACCGGGGCGGCCTCGGCGTGCGGCGCGACTACACGTTTCCCGGCCACGCGCCGAGCTTCTCGATCCTCTCGGACAAGGCACGCTTCCCGCCCTGGGGCCTCTTCGGCGGGCAGGACGCGCGACCCGCGAAGTACATCCTGAACCCGGAGACGCCGCAGGCCCGCGAGCTGCCCTCGAAGATCACCTTTCAGCTGGCGCTGGGCGATGTCGTGAGCGTGCAGACGCCGGGCGGCGGCGGCACGCAGTCGGCGCTCGAGCGTCCCGCCGAAGGCGTCGCGCTCGACGTCGCGCTGGGCAAGATCTCGGCCGAGCGCGCCCGCGCGGTCTACGGCGTGGTGGTAGACGCGGCGACGCAGACGCTCGACGCGGCGGCCACCGCCGCCGAGCGCGCGCGGCGGGCCTAATGCGCGCGCTACGACTCGGCATCGACATCGGCGGCACGTTCACCGACGCCGCGCTCGTCGACGGCGAGACCGGCGCGATCCGCGTGGTCAAGGTCCTCACGACGCCGGACGACCCGGCCCAGGGCTTCATGGCCGCCCTCGAGCGCGGCCTCGCCGAAGGCCACGCAGGGGGACCCGACGTGGCCGCCGTGGTCCACGCCACGACGGTGGCGACCAATGCGATCATCGAGGGCAAGACGGCGCGGGTCGGCATGCTGGTCACGCGCGGCTTCCGCGACATCCTCGAGATCGGCCGGCAGATCCGCTCGCGTCTCTACGACGTGCACCTGCAAAAGCCGGCGCCCCTGGTGCCGCGCCGTTGGAGCCTCGAGGTCGGCGAGCGTCTCGATCACGAGGGGCGCGTGCTCCAGTCGCTCGACCTCGACGAGGTGCGCCAGGCGGCTCGACGGCTACAGGGCGAAGGCGTCGAGGCCGTCGTCGTCTGCCTGCTGCACTCCTACCTGAATCCCGCGCACGAGCGCGACGTGGCGGCGATCGTGCGCGAAGAGCTGCCGGGCGCCTACCTGTCCGTCTCCTCGGAGGTGTGCCCAGAGTACCGGGAATACCTGCGCGCCAGCACCACGGCGGTGAACGCCGCCGTGATGCCGATCGTCTCCCGCTACGTGGACGCCCTCGAGTCGCGCCTGAGCGCGCTCGGCGCCGTCGCGCCCTTCTACGTGATGCAGTCCAACGGCGGCGTGATGACGTCCGCCTCGGCGAAGGCGCGCCCCGTGTACATGATCGAGTCCGGGCCGGCCGCCGGCGTCATCGCCGCCGGCGCCATCGCGGCCCCGTACGGCTATCGCAACGTCATGTCGTTCGACATGGGCGGGACGACTGCCAAGGTTGGCCTCATCCAGGACGGGCAGCTCCGGCTGTCCACCGAGATCGAGGTGGGCGGGCAGGCGGTGACCCCGCTCGGCGAAGGCCGCGGCGGCGGCTATCCCGTGCGCACCCCGGTAATCGATCTCGTCGAGGTGGGCGCCGGCGGCGGCAGCGAGGCGTGGATCGACGCGGGCGGCGCGCTCCGGGTCGGACCGCGCAGCGCCGGCGCCAGGCCCGGACCCGCCTGTTACAGCCACGGCGGCACCACAGCGACGATCACGGACGCCAACCTCGCGCTGGGACGGCTCAACGCGTCCTTCTTCCTCGGCGGCGAGATGGCGCTGGACGCGGAGGCGGCGCGCCGGGCGATCGCCGAGCGCGTGGCGACGCCGCTGGCGCTCGACCCCCTCGCCGCCGCCGCCGGCATCGTCGAGATCGCCAACGCACACATGATCGGCGCGATGCGCCTCGTGTCCGTGCAGCGCGGCTACGATCCGCGCCAGTTCGTGCTGGTGGCCTTCGGCGGCGCCGGCCCGCTGCACGCCAACGCCCTGGCGCGCGAGCTCGGCGTCCCGGCCGTGCTCGTCCCGCCGAACCCGGGCATCGCCTCCGCGGTCGGCATGCTGATGACGGACCTCAGGCACGAGTTCGTCACCACGCGCCGCCTGCGCGTGGACACGCTGACGCCCGCCACGCTGGAGGCGCTGTTCGCCGAATTCCTCGTGGAGGGCGAGGCGCGCCTGGACCGCGACGGCGTCCCGCCGGCCGACCGGCGCATGCTGCGCAGCGTCGATCTTCGCTACCACGGCCAGTCCTTCGAGTTGTCGATTGCCGTGCCCTCGGGCGCTCTCACCGAGGCCGACATCGCCCGCTTGCGCGCCGAGTTCGATGCCGCTCACGAGCGCGCCTACGGCTACGCCGCGCCGGAGGACGCCGTGGAGCTGGTCAACGTCCGGCTCGCGGCGATCGGCGTGACCCCCCGGCCGCGCCGCGCACCGCTCCCCGAGGGGCAGCGCGACCCGGCGGTGGCGCTCAAGGGACACCGCGACGTGTGGTTTGCCGAGGTCGGCGGGTGGCGGAAAACCGCTGTGCTGGATCGCACGAAGCTCCTGCGCGGCAACGTCATCGCCGGCCCCGCCATCGTCGAGGAGCACGACGCCAGCACGCTCGTGCACCCCGGATGGCACGCCGCCGTCGACGAGCACGGCAATCTCCTGCTGCAGGCCACGACCTAGACGGCGGCGAGTTTGACGCGGCGCGTTCACGACCGCCTCCCCGACGGCGAGGCGCACCGCCGCCTCGCTTGGCCGACCTGACCGAGCGCGCGCAGTTCGCCGACCGAGCGCGTCAGTTCCCGCGTGCGTGCTTCCAGCTCGTTGAACAGCCGGACGTTCTCGATCGCGATGACGGCCCCGTCATACAGGCGCGTCAGGTACTTACGCCGCACTCATCGGATTTTATCGCGCTTTGTGCTGACTATGTTCATGCCACCTTATATAGGGCCAAGGGGGAGCCCGCGACAACCACTCGTCCGCCGCCCCTCTCCCCGCGCTCCGGTGATAGAATGCGGCGCACCGGAGGGCCAGATCATGACACCATTTCTCGCCAGGACTCTCCAGTCCATCCTCGTGGCGCTCGTCAGCAGCTGGGTGCTCGCGGGCCCGGCCGCCGCCCAGGCGAAGGAGGTCGTGCTCGGCGTCATCTACCCGATGACGGGCCCGACGGCGCAGGCCGGCATCGACAACAAGCCCGTGTTCGAGATCGCCGCCGACATCGCCAACGGTGCCGTCGAGCTGCCCTTTCCCCTCTACCAGAGGCTCAAGGGCATGCCCGGCCTCAAGGGCGCCAAGGTCCGGCTCGTCTTCGGCGACCACCAGGGCAAGCCGGAGCTGGGCCAGTCGGAAGCGGAGCGCATGATCACCCAGGAGAAAGTGCACGCGCTCGTCTGCTGCTGGCACTCGGGCGTCACCGCGACCGCCAGCCAGGTGGCCGAGCGGTACGGGATCCCGTTCATGAACCCAGAGTCGTCCTCGCCCGGCCTGCACCGGCGTGGCTTCAAGTGGTTCTTCCGGACGTCGCCCCACGACGAGCACTTCACCGAGGCGATGTTCCTCTTCTTCCGCGACTTCGAGAAGAAGCGCGGCGTCCAGATCAAGACCCTCGGCCTCACCTACGACAACTCGCTCTTCGGCGCCGACAGCGGCAAGGTCATGAAGGAGACGGCCAAGAAGTACGGCCAGGAGGTGGTGCTCGACATCCAGTACAAGCTCCAGTCGACCTCGCTCCAGGCCGAGGTGCAGCGGCTCAAGGCAGCCAACCCCGACGTGTGGATGCCGACGTCCTACCAGACGGATGCGATCCTGTTCGTGCGCACGTCGAAGGAGCTCGACTACAACCCGAAGATGATCATGGCTCAGAATGCCGGGCACATCGCGCCGGACTTCATCCAGGCCGCGGGCAAGGACGCAGAGGGCACGCTCTCGCGAGCGCCATTCTCGACCGACCTCATCGACAAGCGCCCGGTGGCCAAGGCCCTCAACGCGATCTACTCGAAGCGGCACGGCAAGGACCTCTACGATTTCCCGGCCCGCGCCTTCACCGGCATGATCACGCTCCTCGATGCCCTAAACCGTGCCGGCTCCCTGGCGCCCGAGGCCATCCAGAAGGCGCTGGCGGCCACCAGCATTCCCGGCGATCAGCTCATCATGACGTGGGAGGGCATCAAGTTCGACGAGAGCGGGCAGAACACGCTCGTGAAGGCCATCATCGTGCAGCTCCAGGCCGGCAAGTACCACACGGTGTGGCCCTTCGACGTGGCCACGCGGGACGTGATCTACCCGATCCCGGCGTGGAAGGACCGCAAGTAACCGTCCTGGGACGCCGCCGCTGACCTTCGAGTTGCTCGCCCAGGCCGTCGTCGGCGGCGTCCTGATGGGTTTCGTCTACGCCCTCATCGCCGCGGGGCTGTCGCTCATCTTCGGCCTCATGGAGATCGTCAACTTCGCCCACGGCGAGTTCCTGATGGTCGCTCTATACGTCGCCTTCTTCGCGTGGGCCCTGGCCCGGCTCGACCCGCTCCTGTCGCTCCCGCTTACAGCGGCCATCCTCGCCGTCCTCGGCTGGGCGACCTATCACGGCATCATTCGCTGGGTGCTCGACGGGCCGATGCTGGCGCAGATCTTCGTCACCTTTGGACTCGCCGTGCTCTTGCGCAGCGCCGCCCAGTTCACGTTCGGCATCGACTTCCGCACCGTGAGCCAGCCGTTGCTGGCCGGAAGGCTCTCGATGGGCCCGGTGTTCGTCGGGATCCCGCAACTCGCCGCAAGCATCACGGCGCTCCTCGCCTTCCTGGCACTCTACCTCTTCCTCTCACGCTCGGAGACGGGGCTGGCGCTCCAGGCGACGGCGCAGGACCGCCAGGCCGCCGCGCTCTTGGGCATCGACACCGAGCGCATGTTCGCGCTGGGCTGGGCGGTCGGCAGCGCGTGTGTCGGCGTGGCGGGCGGGCTGCTCGCGATGTTCTTCTACATCTTCCCCGACGTCGGGGCACCCTTCGCGCTCCTCGCCTATGTCACCGTCGCCCTCGGCGGCTTCGGCAACGTTCCGGCCACGCTCCTGGCCGGCGTGCTGGTGGGTCTCGTCGAAGCGCTCGGTGGCCTCATGGTCACGCCGGCCCTGAAGTACGCCCTCGTGTTCCTCATGTACCTCGCGGTCGTGCTGTGGCGGCCGCAGGGGCTGTTCGGTCGATTTTGAAGCGGGCCGTCCTCCTCGCCCTGTTCGTCGGCGTCCTCGCCTTTCCGGCCGTGTTCACGCTGCCGTTCCCGCGTCACGTGATGATCATGATCTTCCTCTACGGCGCCCTCGGCACGGCCTGGAACATCATCGCCGGCTACTGCGGTCAGATTTCCCTGGGGCAGGCCGTCTTCTTCGGCATCGGCGCCTACACCTCGACCCTCCTCTTCAAGGAGACGGGGCTGACGCCGTGGGCGGGCATGGCCGCCGGCGTCCTGCTCGCCGTGATCGTCTCCCGGCTCGTCGGCTACCCGGTGTTCCGGCTGCGCGGCCACTACTTCGCCATCGCCACCATCGCGGTGGGCGAGATCGTCCAAGCGCTCGTTGTCAACTGGGACGCCATAGGCGGGGCGCGCGGGCTCTTCGTGCCGATCAGGCGGCCGGACAGCTTCGTGAACTTTCAGTTCCACCAGTCGAAGGCCTCCTATTACTACGTCGCGCTCGGACTGCTCCTGCTGGCCCTCGCGGTCACGCGCTGGATCACGCTCGCCCGCCGCGGCTACTACTTCCGCGCCATCCGCGAGGACCAGGACGCCGCCGCCAGCCTCGGCGTCGACGTGGCGCGCGAGAAGCTGCACGCGCTCGGCATCTCGGCGGCCCTCACCGCGATGGGGGGAACGTTCTGGGCGCAGTACCTGCTCTACATCGACCCCGAGTCGGTGTTCCCCCTCTCGCTCTCGATCCTCATCTGCCTCGTGGCCGTCCTCGGCGGCGTCGGCACGCTGTGGGGGCCGGTGCTCGGCGCTGCTGTGCTCGTCCCCCTCCAGGAGGGCACGCGCGTCCTCCTCGGCGGCACCGGCAAGGCGCTCGACCTGCTGATCTACGGTGCCCTGATCATTCTCATCTCCGTGTTGCAGCCCTCCGGACTCATGGGGCTCCTCACGCGCGCCCGGCAGGCGGGGAGCGCGCGATGAGCCTGCTCACGGTCTCGGACGTCACCAAGAGCTTCGGCGGAGTCGTGGCCAACCGACGCGTTTCCTTCGCGGTGGCGGCGGGCGAGCTGGTCGGCATCATCGGGCCGAACGGCGCCGGCAAGTCCACGCTCTTCGATCTGATCACCGGCTTCCAGCGGCCGGACGCCGGCCGGGTCACCTTCGACGGCCACGACATCACCGCCCTCCGTCCCGACCGGATCAGCCACCTCGGTATCGCGCGAACGTTCCAGAAGCTCCGGCCATTCGCTGGCATGACGGCAATCGAGAATGTCATGATCGGCGCTTTCCACGACACCTCCGACGTGGGTACCGCGCGTGCGGCGGCGCAGCGTGCGCTGCAGGCGGTCGGCCTCGACGATCGCGCCCACGTCCACGCCCGCGGGCTGTCCACCGGCCAGCGCAAGCGGCTGGAGCTGGCGCGGGCACTCGCCACCCGGCCGCGCCTGCTCCTACTCGACGAGGTGACGGGCGGCGTCGACCAGGCGACGGTGCCGGGACTCATTCGCCTCGTGCACGAGCTGCATGCGACCGGCCTCGCCCTGGTCGTCATCGAGCACAACATGCGCGTGATCATGGAGATCTCCCAGCGAGTGGTGGCGCTCCAGCTCGGCGAGGTCATCGCCGACGGCCCGCCCGCCGAGATCGTGCGTGACCGGCGCGTCATCGACGCCTACTTGGGGGAGTCGTGGACGGCGTGATGCTGGAGGCGCGCGGCCTCGACGTCTTGCTCGGCGACTACCAGGTCCTCTGGGGCGCCCGCTGCGCGGTGGCGGCGGGGGAGATGGTCGCGGTCCTGGGGCCGAACGGTGCCGGTAAGTCGACGCTGATGAACACCATCTCCGGGCTCCTGCGCCCGCGCGCCGGCGCGGTGACGCTCGAGGGCCAGCCGATCACCGAGCTTCCCGCTCACCGGCGAGTCGCCCGTGGCATCAGCCACGTTCTGGAACGCCGACGCCTCTTCCCGTACCTCACCGTGCGCCAGAACGTGCGGCTCGGCGCCTACCACGCCGGCGCGCGCGGCGGGCGCGCGGAGCAGTTCGAGCGCGTCACCGAGCTGTTTCCGATCATCGCCACTCGCGCCAACCAGCTCGCCCACACGCTGTCGGGCGGCGAACAGCAGATGGTCGCCATCGCGCGCGGGCTCATGGCGCGCCCGCGGCTCCTGATGATCGACGAGCCGTTCCTCGGTCTGGCTCCGCGGATCGTGGCCGAGCTGGCCGAGGCCCTCCGGCGCATCAATCACGCCGGCGTGACGATCCTCTTCATAGAGCAGAACGTCGAGCTGGCGCTGTCGCTCGCCTCACGTGGCTATATCCTCGAATCCGGGCGGACGATCCTCGACGGGCGCGCGGAGGAGCTGCTGCACTCCCCCGAGGTCCGGCGCGTCTTCCTGGGCGGCTGACAGTGGTAGGCTCGGGCCGCGATGGCCTGGCGGGTCGGGGTCGACGTCGGCGGCACGTTCACCGATCTCGCTGCCATCGACGAGGCGGGCGGGGCGGTGCGTCTCGCGAAGGTCCCGACGACGCCCGCTGATCAGTCTGCAGGCGTCGCCGCCGGGCTGGAAACGCTGCTCCATCGGGAGGGCGTGTCGCCCGCCGCGGTGACTTACCTGGGCCACGGCACCACGGTTTGCATCAACGCGGTCCTCGAGCGAAAGGGCGCCCGGACGGGGCTCGTCACCTCGCAGGGGATGCGCGACCTGCTCGAGCTGCGTCGCCAGATCCGCGACGACCTCTACGATCTGCAGGCCGACAAGCCCGAGCCGGTCGTGCCGCGCGACCTCCGGCGAGAGGTGCCGGAGCGGACGCGGGCCGACGGGCGAGTCGCCACGGCGCTCGACCTCGAGGCGGCCCGGGCGGCGGTCGCCGCCCTCGTTGGTGAAGGCGTCGGGGCGCTCGCCATCTGCTTCCTGCATTCGTACGTGAACCCGGTTCCCGAGCAGGCCGTGGCCGAGCTGGTGCGGCGGGAGTTTCCGGACCTCTATCTCTCGGTCTCGTCGGACGTGCTGCCGGAGTTCCGCGAGTTCGAACGGCTGTCGACGACGGTCATGAACGCCTACGTCGGGCCGGTGATGGCGCGGTACCTCGGGCGCTTCGAGGAGCGCGTGGCGGCGCTCGGCCTCGGCGCTCGGCCGCTCATCCTCCAGTCGAACGGCGGCGTGGCGACGGTCAGTCAGGTGCGGGAGCGGCCGGTCTACACGATCGCGTCCGGGCCGAGCGCCGGCGTGACCGGCGCTGCCTATCTGGCCAGCCGGGCCGGCCATGTCAGGATCATCACGTTCGACATGGGGGGGACGAGCACCGACGTGTCCGTCGTCGAGCAGGGGACGCCGGTGACCGCGACCGAGAAGGCGTACCACGGCTATCCGGTGAAGGCGGCCATGGTCGACGTGGACTCGATCGGTGCCGGTGGTGGCAGCCTCGCCTGGATCGATCGGGGCGGCTTTCTCCGGGTGGGGCCGCAGAGCGCGGGCGCCGACCCGGGCCCCGCCGCCTACGCGCGCGGCGGCGAGTCGCCGACGGTTACCGATGCGAACCTCGTGCTCGGCCGGCTCGACCCCGACTACTTTCTCGGCGGCGCCATGCGCCTGGACCGTGACCGAGCCATGCAGGCGACCGAGCGAGATCTTGCGAGACCGCTCGGACTCTCCGTCTCCGACGCGGCGCTCGGCGTCGTCAAGATCGTCGACGCCAGCATGGCCGCCGCCATCCGTCTCGCCACCGTCGAGCGCGGCCGCGATCCGCGCCAGTTCACGCTGGTGGCCTTCGGTGGCGCGGGACCGATGCACGCGGCGGCCGTGGCCCGTCTGCTCGGCATCCCGCGCGTGCTGGTGCCGCCGAGCCCCGGCGTGCTCTCCGCGCTCGGGCTGCTCGTCGCCGACGTCCGGACCGAGTTGAGCCGCACGGCTCTGCGGCGGACCGATCGGACGACGCCGGCCGAGCTCGCCGCGATCTTCGCCGACCTGGAATCCCGGGCGAGTGAGTGGGCGCGCCGCGGTGGGCTGCCCGGGGAGCAGATCATCCTCTCGCGATCGGTCGAGATGCGCTACGCGCGCCAGAACCACGAGCTGGCCGTCGAGGTGGGCCGCCGGCTGACCCCGGCCGACCTCGCCCGCCGTTTCCACCGGTGTCACCGGCAGGCGTTCGGTTACGCGTCCACCGAGGAGCCGATCGAACTGGTGACGTTCCGGCTGGCGGTGACGCTGCCGGTCGCGCGCCCGGCCATCGCGGCCTCGCCCGAGCCCGGCGACCCCCGCCGGGGCTCGCGGCCGGTGTACTTCGAGTCGACGAAGGGATTCGTTCAGACCCCGGTGCTCGAACGCGTTCGCCTGGCTCCTGGATTCTTGCTGGCTGGTCCCGCGGTGATCGAGCAGATGGATTGCACCACCGTGATCGAGCCAGGCCAGACGGTAAGCGTGGACGGTCACGGCAACCTCGCGATCGCGATCGGAGCGGGGTGAGCGGCGTGGATCTGGTAACGGTCGAGATCCTCCAGAAGCTCCTCCTGGCCGCGGCCGAGGAGATGGGGATCACGCTCATCCGTGCCGCCTACTCACCCAACATCAAGGAGCGGCGCGACGCCTCATGCGCGGTGTTCGACGCCGAGGGTCGCGTGATCGCGCAGGCCGCGCACATTCCCATGCACCTGAGCTCGATGGTGGACCTTCCGCGCGTATTGGGTGAGGCTTATCCGCGACGGTCGTGGCGGCCTGGCGACATGTTCGTCGCGAACGACCCCTACACGAGCGCAGGCTCTCACTTAAACGACATCGCCATCATCGCGCCCGTCTTTACCGACGGCGAGCTGATCGGTTTCGTCGCCAACACGGCTCACCACGCCGACGTCGGCGGGCGCGTGGCCGGCAGCGAGTCTGGCGACTCGACGAGCATATTCCAGGACGGCCTGCGGTTGCCGGTGGCGCGGCTCGTAACGCGCGGGCGGCTCGAGGACGGCCTCTTCCGCACGATCCTCCTGAACTCCCGGACCCCGCACGAGCGGATCGGTGACCTCCGGGCGCAGATCGCGGCCAACCGGGCCGGCAGCCACCGGCTCCGCGAGATCTGCCGGCAGCACGGCGTCGACGTGCTGCGGGGGAGCATGGCGGAGATCCTCGACGCCACCGAGCGGCGACTCCGGGACGGGATCGCGCGAATACCGGACGGCTGCTACGAGGCCGAGGGCTTCTGCGACGACGACGGCCGCGAGGCCCGGCCCGTCCGCATCCGCGCAGCCGTGCGAATCGCTGGCAACCGGGTGACGCTCGACTTCACCGGCACCGAAGCGCAGGTGCCTGGCGCCAAGAACGTCCCTCCCGTCTCGCTGCTGGCGACGGTCTACTATGTGCTGAAGGCGGTGATCGACTCAGACATCCCGCCGAACGGCGGCTACTACCGCGCGATCGAGGTCGTGGCGCCGCCGGGCACCGTGCTCAACCCGCTCCCGCCGGCGGCGGTGGCGGCGCGCTTCACAACGTGCCAGACGGTGGCCGACGTCGTGCTCAGCGCCTTTGCCCAGGCGGTGCCCGAGCGGGTCGTCGCTCACTGTCACGGCGGGACGCTGGCGATCTATTCCGGCACCGACCCGCGCCGCGGCGAGTTCTTCGTCGACTACGAGGTGTACGCGGGGGGCAGCGGCGCCCGGGCGACCAAGGACGGGATCGACGGCATCGCCAACCACACGACCAATACCTCGAACCTGCCGATCGAGGCTCTGGAGTCCGAGTTCCCGATCCTCGTCGAACGCTACGCGTTCGTCCCCGACTCCGGCGGATCCGGCCGGTTCCGCGGCGGCCTCGCGGTCGTGCGCGAGGTGCGCGGGCTGGCCGGCGACCTCGTGGTCAGCGGCTGGGGATGTAACCAGCGCGAGGCGCCCCGCGGGCTCGGCGGCGGTGGCGACGGGATGCCCGGCGCCTTCGAGATCGTCGGCGCCGACGGTGCCGTCAGCCAGACCGCGCGGTCCACGGTCCCGGGCCTCCTGCTCAGGGCTGGCGAGACGCTCCGGGTGCGCACGTCCGGCGGCGGCGGGTCCGGCGACCCGCTGGACCGGGATCCGGCGCTGGTGCTCCGGGACGTGCGCCTCGACAAGGTCTCGACGGCCCACGCCGAGAGGGCGTACGGTGTCGTCGTGAGCGACGGGGAGGTCGAACTCGAGGCGACGCGTCGCCTGCGGGAAGCGCGCCGGGCCGCGAAGGAGCGATCAGCATGAGCGATAGCAAGAGCGACGAGCTCTTGGCCGAGGCTCGTCAGCTTTTCATCCGCAGCTTTGCCAGCGACTTCACGTTGCCGGTGATCGCGCGGGCGGAGGGCGCCACCATCACCGACGTCGACGGCCGCGAGTACCTCGATTTCAGCTCCGGCCAGATGTGCGCCACCGTCGGCCACAATCACCCGCGCATCGCGGAAGCCGTCCGCAGCGCGGCTGACCGGGCGGTCCACATCAACAGCGCGATGCTGAGCCCCGAGGTCATCGCGCTGGGCCGGCGCGTCGTCGAGCTCTTGCCGCGGCCGCTGAATCGGGTCTTCTTCCTGTCCACCGGAGGGGAGTCCAACGAGGCGGCGCTCAAGATCGCCAAGAAGGTCACCGGGCGATACGAGATCGTCGGCCTCGCGCACTCGTTCCACGGATCGACGTCGGGCGCCGCCGCCTCCACGTTCATCCCGAGCCGCCGGGCCGGGTACGGGCCGACGCTGCCCGGCTCGTTCGCGATCCCCGTGCCCGACTGTTACCGTTGTCCCCTGGCGCTCACATTCCCGTCGTGTGAGTACGCGTGCGCGCGCGTCGGCTTCGATCTGGTCGACCGGCAGTCGGTCGGCTCGCTGGCCGCCGTCATCGCCGAGCCGATCCTCGGCACAGCCGGCTGCGTCGAGCCGCCGCCCGGCTACTTCGGAGAGCTCCAGCGCCTGGCCCGCCAGCGCGAGATGCTGCTGGTCTTCGACGAGGCCCAGACGGGTCTCGGACGCACGGGCGACATGTGGGGCGGCGACCGGGACGGTGTGGCACCGGATCTCTTGACCATCTCCAAGACCCTGGGCGGCGGCATCCCGCTGGCCGCGACCGCGACCACAGCCGCGATCGAAGAGAAGGCTTACCGTGAAGGCTTCCATTTCTTCACGTCGCACCTGAATGAGCCCCTGCCCGCCGCCGTCGGCCTCGCCGTGCTCGACGTCATCGCCGAGGAGAAGCTCGTCGAGGCCGCCCGCGACAAGGGCGCGTATCTGAAAAGGGGCCTTCTCGCCCTCAAGGACCGCTACGAGATCGTCGGCGACGTGCGCGGTCGCGGTCTGCTGATGGGTCTGGACTTCGTCGCCGACCGCGTGAGCAAGCGGCCCGCGGAGGCCCAGGCGGAGGCGATCACCCGCGAGTGCCTGCGACGGGGTCTCTTCCTCGCCGCCACCCGCCAGGCGGGACGCTACTGGGTGTGGCGGGTGGCGCCCCCGCTCACCATCTCCCACGCCGAGATCGACCGCTCGCTCGAGATCATCGAAGCCGCGATTCGCACGGTAGTCGGCAGCTGAGCTGCGTTACGTGATTTGGCCGCCGGTGAGAGAAACGTGAAATGACCGCTCCTGCCGCGCCACTGGCGAAAAGACGCGGTTCGCCCACCCGTCGCGCTCAGGGACCTACTTCCTCATGCATCTTCGAAGGCTTAAGCTTTGTTGCCATTTCGTTGCCACTTCCGGGGGCGATGAGGAGAACCATTCGAGATTCATCGAAGTCACGCAATTTTTAAGGTGGTGGCCCCAACGGGATTCGAACCCGTGTTTCAGCCTTGAGAGGGCCGTGTCCTGGGCCTCTAGACGATGGGGCCGGCCTTACGCCATCACGCTACGCAACGGTCGCGCACTGGATTGGCTGGG
>JBOHQB010000034.1:0-9806 GCA_050731995.1 Candidatus Rokuibacteriota bacterium | reverse complement strand
CCGATCTGCTGATCCTGCCGGTCGAAGACTTGCTGGACGTGATGTGGGCCGATCCGCGCTCCGCGGCCGCGCGCGCCTGGGCGGCCTCGCCCGACGCCGACCCCGAGAACGTCCCCGGTATCGCGGGCTCGCTCCAGCGGCGCGCGGCGATGGCGAAGATGATCTGGCCGATCCCCGACAAGGGCCTGCGCAAGCGGCTGCACCGGCTGATGGCACCGACGCTCCTCCTGTGGGGCGAGGCCGATCGCGCCAACCCACTCGTCTATGCCGCGGAGTGGCAGCGGCGTGTGAAAGGCGCTGCGCTGCGGCTCGTGCCCGGCGGCCACATGGTTTTGCACGAGTCGCCCGACGCCGTCGCCGCCGCGCTCCTGGAGTTTCTGAAGTGACGCTCGTCGCCGGCAGCGCCATCGTCACGGGCGGCGGCTCCGGCATCGGCCGAGCGATTGCGCTGGCCGTCGCGCGTGGCGGCGCCGCGGTCGCCGTGGTCGACCTGCTGCCGGACGGCGGCAAGGAGACGGTCGGGATGATTGCGACGGCCGGTGGCCGCGCGACATTTCTCCAGGCGGACGTGGCCCGCTGGGCCGACGTGGACGGCGCGGTCGGTGGGGCTGTGCGCGAGCTGGGGCCGCTCGGAATCATCGTCAACGCCGCCGGGATCCTGGACGGCTACGCGCCGATCGACGAGATGTCGCCCGCCCTCTGGGAGCGCGTGCTGGCGATCAACCTCGGCGGTACCTTTCATGGCTGCAAGCGCGCGCTGGCGGAGATGCTGCCGGCCGGGCGCGGCTGCATCGTCAACATCGCCTCGGTCGCCGGCCTGATCGGCGGCGGCGGGGGGCCCGCGTACGTCGCCTCCAAGCACGGCGTCGTCGGCCTCACGCGCGTGCTCGCGGCCACGCACGCCGCGCAGGGCGTCACCGTCAACGCGGTCTGCCCGGGCCCGATCGCGACGGGGCTCAGGCAGAATTCGACGCGCGTGCTCGGCGCGGACGCCCCCGTGATGCGCGGCATCGGCGGCGACGAAGCCGCCATCCGCGCGATCACGCCGGCGGGGCGACGCGGCACCGTCGAGGAGGTCGCCGCGGCGGCGTGCTACCTGGCTTCCGAGGCGGCCGCATACGTCACCGGTCACACACTCGTCATCGATGGAGGATGGACGGCGCGATGATCAAGCGATTCCACGTGCTCTACGTCGGGCAGGTCGAGCTGGAGAACATCGGGCTCAAGGGGACGCCGGCCGACGCCCGGCGCTACGGCAACGAGCGGTTTGCCGAGGTGTTCTGGGCGGCGCGCGACATCGCCCAGGCGATGGACGAGCTGGGCTACTACGCGCTCTGGACGGCCGAGCACCACTTCCAGCGCGAGGGCTACGAGTGCTTCCCGAACCTCATCCAGCTCTCGCTGTGGCTGGCGACGCAGACCAAGCGGCTCAAGCTCGGCTGCGCCTTCAACGTCGTCCCGATGTGGCATCCCATCCGCCTCGCCGAGGACTACGCGATGGCGGACATCGTCACCGACGGGCGCGTGATCATGGGCGTCGGCCGCGGCTACCACTCGCGCGAGGTGGAGACGTTCGGCGCGCCCGTCATCGACCAGACGGCGAACCGCGCGCTCTTCGAGGAGCAGATCGATCTCCTGCTCAAGTGCTTCAACGAGGAGGCGTTCAGCCACCACGGCAAGGCCTACGACAGTCCGCCGGCGGTCGAGTACCGCGGCTACCAGCTGAGCGAGATCACCTGCGTGCCGCGGCCGAAGCACCTGCCGGTCGAGATCTGGATGCCGATCGCCAGCGCCAAGTCGATCGACTACATGGCGTCGAAGAACTTCAAGGCCATGGTCACACTCAACGGCGAGAAGATCCTCGACGACGTCGTCAAGGCCTACCGCGACGCGTGCGGCAAGCACGGCCGTCCGAAGCAGCTCGGCGAGGACGTCATCTGGGGCGCCGGCCTCTACCTCGCCGACACGCAGGCGGAGGCCGTCCGCCGCGTCGAGCCCTCGCACGACGAGCGCTACAAGTGGTTCGCGCCGTTCGGCTTCGTCCGGTACGCCGACGAGCACGGCCGCACGTGGGGCACGCCGGGCGCGCCCGCGCGCGTGCCGAACCTGGCCGACGGCATCCGGCAGAAGGCGTGGTTCTGCGGTCCGCCCGCGCACGTCATCGAGGGCATCCAGTCCATCGAGGCCAAGTATCCCGGGCTCGAAGACTTCATGATCCACTGGGCCGAAGGCTTGCCGCCGAAGGAGTTCCGCGAGCAGCTCGCGTGGTTCGCGCGCGAGGTGATGCCCGCCTTCGCGAAGCGCTGAGCGACTCACCTGGGCGCGCGGCGGCGTCCGGGCGCCCTATACCCGTGAGGGGTATATCCGGCGTCGGCCGGCACCCCCCCAACGGATGGTGTTTTCTGTTTCCCTCCCCTCGTAGATATGGTAGTAATACCCCCGGGAGTCAGGCGGCGGGGCGAGCGCCCAATCACACGAGGAGGAGGGCACATGGCGAAGAAGAAGGCGTTCGGCGGCTACGCGATCAGCTTCAAGGGGTGCACGGACTCGATGGAGAAGGTGTTCGGCGGCGCGCCGATCGGGCCGTCGGTGATGACCAAGAAGATCTGGGCGTACGTGAAGCGGAAGCGGCTCGCCAGCAAGCACTAACACCAGCGCCGACGACTCTCACCGGCGGCCCGCTTCGTGCGGGCCGCCTCTTTTTCGTAGACTCAGAGCGGGAGCTGGTCGAGTCCGGTGACGACGAGGTCAGCGGAGAGCCCCAGCTCTTCCTCGGGCGCGCCGGCGCGATTGCACCACGCCACGCGGTACCCGGCCGCCTTCGCGCCCGCGACGTCCCAGGCGTTCGACGACACGAACAGCAGCTGGTCGACGGGAATCCCCATCGCGCGCGGGCCCAGCGCGTACACGACGGGCGCCGGCTTGTAGATCCTGACGGCGTCTACCGAGAGCACGTGCCGGAGCATCCCGCCAAGGCCGCTCGAGGCGACGGCCGCCGAGAGCATCCGCGGGCTACCATTCGAGAGAATGGCGCAGGGCTTGGCTTGCAGGCGCTGGAGCGCCGCGCGCACCTCGGGGAAGCAGGCCAGCGACAGGTACGCCTCCATCAAGCGGCGCACCTGGGCCTCGCTGGCGGCGAGGCCGAGCCGGCGGACGGCGTAGCGCAGCGCCTGCTCGGTGACCGCCCAGAAATCCTCGTAGCGGCCCATGAGCGAGCGGAGCCAGGTGTATTCGAGCTGCTTCTGGCGCCAGGTCAGCGACAGCGCCCCCGGGTCCGCCGTGATCTCGCGGCCGGCCTCGACGATCGAATGAACGTCGAAGAGCGTGCCGTACGCGTCGAAGACGTACCCGAGGATCGGGCGGTCGGCGGTCACGGCGCCGCGGCCCGACGCGCGCGGAACGCGGGTCGGGCGGGCGGGCCGGGCTTGAGGTCGGGACCCTCGACGCCGCTCTCGATGAAGCCGAAGTGCAGCAGCTTCTTCGCGTCGAGGAACGACAGCGATCGCGAGCGCGCGCCGAGGACGATCATCACGAACTGCTGGCCTCCGCGCCACGCCGCGGCGGCGAGGTTGTAGCCCGCCTCGCGCGTGAAGCCGGTCTTGAGCGCCTGCACGCCCCACGGGTCGTGGAAGAGGGGGATATTGCGCGCGTAGACGCGGCCGTTGAAGACGAACGTCTGCCCGCCGAGCAGGGGACGCGACATCGGCTGGTCGTGGAAGAGCCGCGCGGTGAGGACCGCCAGGTCGCGCGCCGTCGAATACTGAGCCGGGTCCGGCAGGCCGTGCGGGTTCGCGAAGTGTGTGCTCGCGAGGCCCAGCTGCTGCGCCTTGGCGTTCATGCGCGCGACGAAGTGCTCCTCCTCGCCGCCGAGCCGCTCGGCGACCGCCGTCGCCGCGTCGTTGGCCGACGCGATCGCGACGCCCTCCAGGAGGACGCGCAGCGGCACCTGCTGGCCCGCGCGCAGCCCCATCCGGTACTTCGGCGTCGCCGCGGCGTGCGGGCTGATCGTCACGAGCTCGTCGGGATCGGCGCGCCGCGCCTCGATGTCCTCGCACGCGAGGTAGAGCGTCATGAGCTTCACGAGGCTCGCCGGCGCGCGGCCGGCCTCGGCGTCCTTCTCGTAGAGGATGCGCCCCTCCCAGTCCACGAGCAGCACCGCCTCGGCGGACAGGCCCAGCGGGTGACCGTTCTGCGCGACGGCGACGTGGGGCGGCGGCGCGGTCAGGACGAGCGTGACGATGAGCGCGAGGCGGAGCAGGCGCACTGTCGTCATTCTAGCGAGGGCGGGCGGAATCGCCAAAGACTAAGGGGCGCTCAGCGGACCGCCCGTTTGAGCTCCTCCGACGGGCGGAAGCGCGCCGCGCGTCCGGCGATCGTCATCGTGTGACCCGTGCGGGGGTTCTTCATGGTCCGCGGCCGGCGGCGCGCCACGCTGAACGTGCCGAAGCCGACGAGGGTGACGGCCTCGCCCCGCCGCAGCGCGCCGCGCACGCCCGCGAGCATCGCGCGCAGCGCCTCTCCGGTGACCACCTTGGGCCAGCCGGCGGCCTCGGCCATGCGTGCGACGAGCTCGGTGCGCGTCACGTCGCTACATGCCGAAGACGGCGCGCGCCTCGTCCATCACCCGCTCGGTGATGGTCGCGTAGCCCTTCTCTTCGGCGAACCGCTCGATCGAGAGCCGGGCCATCGCCCGGATGAAGGACGGGATGCGTTCGAGCCGCGCCTCCGCCGCGCTCTCCCAGGAAATTCCTGAAGGCGCCGCCGGCACCGCCTCGCCGCCCCCGCTCCCCAGAGCGGCGGCGAAGGGGCACCCGGGCCCGGCCGTCTCGCCCGTGGCCGTCACGGCGCCCGGCATGCCCTCGAACGCGTCCGCGCGCGGGCTCGCGAGCGTGGATCGCAGATGCTCGAAGGGCGTGGGCGGGACGGCGCGCCCGCCGACCTTCACGCCGAGGCTCTGCACCATCTGCGTCTCAAACGGGTTCGTCAGCATCGCCACGCGGAAGCCGCACTCGGGGCAGCGGAAGGTGACGCTGAGCGAGCCCTCGTCGGGCCCCTCGGTCGAGTGGAGCTTCATCGCCGCGTCGCAGTCGAGACAGAGGAACTTCATGACCCGCGCATTCTAGCAGAGATGCGCGAACAGGCGCGTCGTCCACGGCCCCGGGCAGTTCCTTGCGACTCAACGTGAAAGTCTCCGTCCTGGGGATGACATTTTCATGTGGATTCCGCTGCTATGAACCCGGACCTCGACGCGGTCGCCTCCACGTCGCCTATCCGAGGTCGGACGGCTCGGCCCCGCCGGTTTCATATCCGGCGGTGCTTCATAGGAGCTTGGGGTCTTGACACGTTTTCCCGGTGGCCGTGACGGCGTGTCGCCAGGGTCCAACAGACGGGGGCCCTGCGATCCGTGCAGCCCCGCTGAGGCGGGTCCGACCCTGTCGGCAGCGAAAAATCATGGATCGCGCCGCGATCGCGCGTTGGTGCGGCTCCCAGGAGGGTCGAAAACCCGGGTGTAGAGTCGCTCCAGAGAATGGAGGACTCGCCATGGACGGTCACGCGCTGTACGGCCTCGCTACGCCGGAACCCGTTGCCGAGCTGGAACGGTTGGGCGAAGAGATCGCCGAGCTCTCGGCGCATCTGGACGCCGCCACCGCGCGCCTGCTCGACCTGATCCGCGAGTTCGACGCCCGCGGCGGCTGGAACACCGGGTTCCGCTCCTGCGCCGCGTGGCTGGCGTGGCGCGTGGGGCTCGGCTCAGGCGCGGCCCGCGAGCACGTGCGCGTGGCGCGGGCGCTCGGGACGCTGCCGCTCCTGGCGGGGGCGCTGGCCCGGGGCGAGCTCTCCTACTCCAAGGTCCGGGAGCTGACGCGCGTGGCCACCCCCGAGACCGAGGCGCGGCTGCTCGCCGTGGGGAGAGCCGGCACGGCCGAGCACGTGGAGCGGATCGTGCGGGGCTGGCGCCGGGTGGACCGGCACGCCGAGGCCCGGGAGGCCGCCAAGCGCCATGCGGGCCGGGCGCTGCATGTGTATCCGGACGAGGACCGCATGGTGGTCGTCCGGGGGCGGCTCGAGCCGGAGGTGGGCGCCGTGCTCATCCAGGCGCTGGCCGCGGCCCGGGAGGCGCTGTATCTGAAAGCAGACGAAAACGTTCCAGCTGGAACGTGTGGCGGCGTTCCGGCGGAGACGCCGACCCTGCCCCAGCGGCAGGCCGACGCGCTCGGGCTCCTCGCCGAGACGGCCCTCCACCACGGCCTCGATCCCGGCGCCCCGGCCGAGCGCTACCAGGTCGTGGTCCACGTCGATGCCCTGGTGCTGGTGGACCCCGATCAGCCCGGCCAGTCCGTCCTCGAAGAGGGTGCATACGTTCCAGCTGGAACGTCCCAGCGCCTGGCGTGCGATGCCAGCCGCGTGATCATGCGGCACGACCCGGACGGCCGTATCACCGAGGTCGGCGCCCGGACCCGGACCATTCCGCCGGCCTTACGACGAGCGCTCCATCACCGAGACCGCGGCTGCCGCTTCCCGGGCTGCGGTGTGCGGGTCGGCCAAGGGCATCACATCCGCCACTGGGCCCACGGCGGCCCCACGACGCTGTCGAATCTGGCGTTACTCTGTCGCCGCCACCATCGCGCGGTTCATGAGGAGGGCTACCAGGTGGACCGACAACCCGACGGCGAGCTCCGCTTCCGGCGCCCGGACGGCCGGCTCGTACCTGAAGTCCCGCACGTGGCCACGGTGCCTGCCGATCCCGTCAGCGCCCTGCGAGCGCAGCACGACGCGGGGGGGCTGCACATTCACGCGAGGACCGCGATGCCGGGCTGGCTGGGAGAACGCCTGGGCGTGGGCTGGGCGATCGACGTGCTGCATCCCTTGGCGGGGTAGACGCGATGGCCCAGGCTGGGGATCGCCGAGGAAAACAGACTGTGTGTGCCCGCGGTGCCGAGTGAGCCGGTCGCGCCGACGCCTCGGGATGGTCCCGTGGCTTCGGATCTCCGCGATCGAGGCGAATGCGCGCGCGGTGGCGACGGCCCGCGTGGGCGCGGCCTAGCAACCCCGTGGCCATCGCCGAAGCGCCCGCCCCCGAGGTCGAGCTCAGCGCGTTTCGGAAGTGGACGATCACCGCCTCCGTGATGCTCGTCACCGTGATGCAGGTGCTCGACGTCACCGTCACCAACGTCGCGCTGCCGCACATCCAGGGCTCGCTGTCCGCCGGCGTGGACGAAGTGTCGTGGGTGCTCACGTCCTACCTCGCGGCGAACGCGGTCATCCTTCCCGCCACCGGCTGGCTCTCCGGCGTGCTCGGCCGCAAGCGCTTCTTCCTCATCTGCACGGCCGTGTTCACCTCGGCCTCGGTGCTGTGTGGGCTGGCGCCGAACATGACCGTCCTGCTGATCGCGCGCATGCTGCAGGGCATCGGCGGCGGGCCGCTCATGCCGCTCTCGCAGGCGATCATGTGGGAGATCTTTCCGCTGCGGCAGCGCGGCATGGCGATGGCCGCGTGGGGCATGGGCATCATGATGGCGCCGATCTTCGGCCCGACGCTCGGCGGCTGGATCTCCGACAACTGGTCGTGGCGCTGGATCTTCTACATCAACATCCCAATCGGCTTCGTGGGCTTCTTCGTGTCGAGCGCGGTCCTGTTCGATCCGCCGTATCTCCGGCGGGCCGCGCGCGTGGACGGCCCCGGCCTCGTCCTCATGGCGATCGGCTTCCTCTCGCTGCAGCTCTTCCTCGACCAGGGCGAGCGCAACGAGTGGTTCGAGTCGTTCGCGATCATCCTGCTCGCGGTCATGGCGGGCACCGCGCTCTTCGCGTTTCTCCTGCGCGAGCTGACCGTCGACGAGCCCATCCTCGACCTCACCGTCTACAGCGACCGCAACTTCGCCGCGGGCAGCCTGATCATGCTCGTCGTCATGGTCGGCTTCTTCTCGAGCATGGTCTTGCTCGCGCTGTTCACGCAGAAGGCGCTCGGCTACGACGCGTGGACGTCGGGACTCGTGCTGGCGCCCGGCGGCGTCGGCAACATGATCTCGCTGCTCATCGCGGGCCGGCTCATCACGCGCGTCGATCAGCGTGCGATGCTGGCGCTCGGCTGCGTCCTCAACGCCGTCTCCACGTGGTGGATGTCCGAGGTGACGCTTGGCGTCGACTACTGGTCACTGGCGTGGCCGCGCTTCGTGCAGGGCGTGGGCATCGGCTTCATCTTCGTGCCGCTGAACACGGTGGCGCTGGCGAACATCCAGCGCGAGAAGATGGGCAACGCCACCGTGCTCCTCAACGTGGTCCGCAACCTCGGCGGCGGCATCGGCGTGGCGGTGATGGCCACGCTGCTCGCGCGCCGCGGCCAGGAGCACCAGAGCACGATCGTCGCGCACGTCCAGGCGGGCGACCCGGCAACCGTCGAGCGCTTGCGGATGTGGACGTCACACTTCGCGGCGCAAGGCTCCGACCCGTTCACCGCGGAGAAGCGTGCGCTCGGCGCGCTCTACCACGAGGTGACGCAGCAGGCGCAGCTCCTGGCGGTCGCCGACGTCTTCTGGCTGCTGTTCGTGCTGTTCTGCGCGTCGCTGGTGTTCCTGCCGCTGCTCCGCCGCGTGCGGATGGGTCCGGTGCGCTCGGCCGCCGACCGCGACAAGCCGGCGCACGCGGCCCTGCCGGTGGAGTAGGCGCAGAAGGGTCCACGAACCGACGCGTCGCCGCGTGCGAAAAGGCGGCCGCGTTTGGCACACGCTCGGCACAAAGTGGTAAACTCGACGACGTTCCGCGCGTAAGTACGCGAAACGCCGGGGTAGCTCAGAGGCAGAGCAACTGATTCGTAATCAGTAGGTCGCGGGTCCGACTCCCGCCCCCGGCTCCACGTCCTTTCCCCACGGCTTGACCGATCGGATGGTCCGGCATAAGGTCGCGATGTGACGGGCACGAGCGGCAAACGGCTTCTGATCGTCGACGACGAGCCGGCGATCACGGAGGTGCTGAGCGAGCACTTCCGTGGACGCTTCGAAGTGGAGACGGTGTTCAACGGGCAGGACGCGCTGACCGCCGTCGTCCGCCAGCGCCCGGATCTCGTCTTCCTCGATATCAACATGCCGCGGATGAGCGGCGTCGAGGTGCTCAAGGACATCAAGAAGATCGACCCCTCGATCGCGGTCGTCATGGTGACCGCGAACGAGCGCACGAACGTCGCCGCCGAGGCGCTCCAGAGCGGCGCCTTCGGCTATGTCCCGAAGCCGTTCGATTTCCGGTATCTCGACCACATGGTCGCCGCCGCGCTCTACGAGTCGAGCGCCCGGCGCAAGCGCCCGGGTTCCTCGTGAGCCGCGCGGTCCTCTACAACCGGAACGGCTGACCGACCTGCACCCACGCGAGGGAGTTCCTCTCGCGCGTCGACGTCGCCTGGGAGAGCCGTCTGGTCGAGGAGGCGCCCGTGACCCGCGACGGCACCCTCGACCTCGCGCGCGCCGCGCGACGGTTCCTCGTGAAGACGGGATCCGGTATCGTGCGCCTCGACCGTGCGGTCGGGCCCGTGTCCGACACGGAGGCGCTGCGGCTCCTGCTGCACGAGGACGGGCTGCTCCGCGTGCCCGTACTGGTCCGGGGCGATCTCCTCGTGCGCGGCTTCACGGACGAGCTGTACCGAGAGGCGCTCGGCCTCGGCTAGACGCGGTGCCCCGACGAGCAGCCCCGGCGTGAGCGGCCCCGACGCGAAAGACCCCGACGAGTTCGAGCGGAGCTGCGCCCGTGCGCGCGGGGCGGCCGCGGCACGGGAATGGCAGGACGCCGAGGCGGCGTGGCGTGCGGCGCTCGGCGTG
>JBOHQB010000033.1:0-6580 GCA_050731995.1 Candidatus Rokuibacteriota bacterium | reverse complement strand
GCCACCTCCATGCTGTGGCGGTCGTACGAGCGCACCTCGCCGAGGACGATCACGTTCGTGCCGAGCGCCACCCTCGTGAAGGGACCGCCCCACACGCACGAGCACGCGAGCGCCGGGCCGGGGGCGTCCAGCAGCGCGAGGAGCACGGTGGCGACCACCGCGAGCCGCGTCCCCCGCCGTGTCATCGCGCGCACTCGACGATCGGCCCACCGGTCATCTGATAGCAGGTCCGCGCCCGAACCATGCCGACGCACACGGTCTTGTGCGGCCCATCGGCGGGCCGCGCGTCGTACAGCTCCCACTCGACGCCGAGGCATTCGCACGTCTTGTAGCGCGCGCCCATGTTGCCGCCATAGGCGCACTCGCTCACCAGCAGCAGCGCGGCCAGGCCGACCGCCGCCAGGACCACCAGCGCCACGCGCGGCACCCGGCTCATCGCAGGTGCCGGCCGATGACGACGTCGAGCACGCGTCCAGTCGCCCGGTCGATCAAGACTCCGCCATGGTACCCGCCACCCGTCGGGTTGCCGCCCCAGCCGATCGCGCACCGGGACGGATCGCTCTGATCGAGCCCGGCGGCCCACACCGCGTCCTGCGCGAGCCAGGGCACCGGAAGCGGCACGCCCTGGTCGGAGAGCGCCTCGGCGATCGCCGCGCGCGCGGCCCGGATGAAGGGCCGGCATGCCGCCTGGCCGGCCGGCGAGGCGGACATCAGAAGCCAGATCACCGTCGCCGAGAGTATCCTCATGCCGGGTTAGACAGCCAACGATGCCACTGGTTCCCTATCTCCGCTGGCTCGGGATCGGCGCCGTCGCGGTGATCGCGGTCTGGGTGCTCACGCGCCGTGTGCGGTCTCGGCCAGCGCGCCTGGCGCTGCGCTGCCTGGCCGTCGCGGCGTGGCTCGCCCTCGCCGCAGCCTCGCCCTTCCTCGCCTATTTCGCCTTCGGCGGACCGATCGCCGTCTGGGGCCTCACGAGCCTCGCCGCCACGCGGGCGCTCTCCTGGGCCACGTGGCTGCTCGCCGCGGTGCTCGCGCTGGCAATGCTGCTATGGACACTCGCCTTCGGCGGCGCGGGCTGGTCGCGTCTGCCACCTTCCGGGTCGTGAGCGCTTCGGCGACGCCCGATCCCGTCGCTCTGCTCGCCGACGCCCGCCGTGAGCTCGCGCGCCTGCCGGCCGCCCTCGAGGCGATGCTCGCCGACCTCGACGACGCCCTCTGGCGCGCCCGGCCGGCGCCGAAGGAGTGGTCGCCGGTCGAGATCGTCTGCCACCTGCGGGACGAGGAGACCGAAGACTTCGGCATGCGCGTCCGCGCGATCCTCGACGGCGTGCGGGAGTACGCGCGCATCGACCCGGAGCGCTGGGCCGTCGAGCGGCGCTACCACGAGGCCGACCCGCACGCGGCCTTGGCGGCGCTGCTGGAGCGGCGGGCGGCGAGCCTCGCGTTCCTGCGTCACGTGGACCCGCAGCGCCTCACGCGCGCGATCGAGCACCCGCGCGTCGGCCCCATGTCGGGCCTGGACTTCGTGGCAGCGTGGGTCGCGCACGACCGTCTGCATCTGGCCCAGCTCGCGGCGACGCTCGCGCGCACCGGCGCCGACCACTGGGCGCCGCTCCGCAGTGAGTACGCGGGCCCCATTCCCTACCCGCCCCCGGTTTCCCAACCGCCCCAAAACGCATAGGATCGGGACCCTCAGGAGGCCGATATGAAGGTCGAGGAGAAGATCGAGAAGCTCGGGCTGCAGGTGGCGAATCTCGAGGACCTCTATCGCACGAACGCGTCGGGCGCGCACTACGTCTCGCACTACCCGGTCGGGAACCTCCTCTATCTCTCCGGCGCGACCCCGCGCAAGGACGGCGTCGGTTACCTGCCCGGCGTGGTCGGCAAGGACCTCACGGTCGCGCAGGGCGCGGAGGCCGCGCGCTACGCCGCGCTCACGCTGCTCGCCGCCGTGAAGTACGCGCTCGGTGACCTCGACCGCGTCCAGCAGATCGTCCACATGGTCGGCTTCGTGAACTCGGCGCCGGGCTTCAGCGACCAGCCGCGCGTGATCAACGGCGCCGCCGACTTCTTCATCGAGCTCTTCGGCGACCGCGGACGCATGACGCGCGCCGCGATCGGCTGCCAGGGACTCGGCGGCAACGCGTCGGTCGAGATCATCGTGACGCTGCTGTTCTCGGCCGGGGACGTGCGGCCACCGCTCGCGCGCGACCATTTCGCGAAGTAGACAGGCCCGGGCGCGTGACTGATGGCCCCGGCGAACGGCGGTAAGATACGGCCCGCATGGAGCCTCTGGCGGAGTTGCTCGGACAGAGTCCCTCGATCGCCGCGCTCCGGAGCCGGCTGCGCGAGCTGCTCGGTCGAAGCGCGGCCGCGCGCCGCCTGCCGCCGATCCTCATCCAGGGCGAAACGGGAACCGGCAAAGGGCTCCTCGCCCGCGCGCTCCACCGCGCCGGCCCGCGGAGCGCCGGCCCCTTCGTCGACTGCAACTGCGCCGCGATCCCGGACGGATTGCTCGAGTCCGAGCTGTTCGGCTACGAACGGGGCGCGTTCACGGACGCCCGCCAGTCGAAGCCCGGCCTCTTCCAGGCGGCGCACGGCGGCACGCTGTTCCTCGACGAGATCGGGCTGCTGCCGCGCGGGCTCCAGCCCAAGCTGCTGGCGGTGCTCGAGGAGCGTGTCGTGCGCCGTCTGGGAGCGACGCGGGGCGAGCCGGTGGATCTCGCGATCATCGCCGCGACCAACGAGAATTTGAGCGCGGCGGTCCGCGCCGGGCGGTTCCGCGAGGACCTCTATCACCGACTGGCCGTGCTGCCGCTCGAGCTCCCTCCCCTGCGACAGCGCGGGGAGGACGTCGATCTCCTCGCCGAGCACGTGCTCGCCCGCGTCTGCGCGGAGTACGGGCTGCCCGCGAAGACGCTGTCGGACGACGCCCGCGCCGCCCTTCACGCGTACGCGTGGCCGGGAAACGTGCGCGAGCTCAGCAACGTGCTCGAGCGCGCGTTGCTCTTGAGCGAGGCCCCGCGGATCACGGCCGACGCGCTCGATCTCCCGGGGCACCGCGCGACTTCGGGGGAGAGCGGTAGCGCCGCCAGCCAGGCGACCCGCGAGCGTCTCGCCGAAGCGCTCCGGGTGACCGGGTGGAACATCAGCCGCGCCTCGGCGCACCTCGGTATCGCGCGCAACACCGTTCGGGCGCGCATCCAGCGCTACGGCCTGCGCCCCGAGGCCGCGCCGACCGCGGGCGACGGCCCCGGTGCCGGAGCCCCGGAGCCCGTGTCCCTGTCCCGTCCGGAAGAGGCCGTCGCAGCCGCACCGCGAGCCGGCGCGACCGTGCAGTGGAGCCGGCGGCGCGTCGCGTTCCTCCGCGCGCGCCTGCTCGGACACCAGACAGGCGAGGCGCCGGGCAAGGCGCGCATCCTCGACCGGCTCGTCGAGAAGATACAGAGCTTCGGCGGCCGTGTCGAAGAGCTGGGTCAGGACGGGATCCTCGCGGCCTTCGGTCACGAACCCGCCGAGGACGCGCCGCGGCGCGCCGCGAACGCGGCCCTCGCCGCGGTGAAAGCCATCGGGCGCGAGCACGAGTCGGGAGAGCTGACGCGGGACGTCGGCGTGGGCCTCGGCATCCACGTCCAGCGGGTCCTGCTCGCACGCCTCGGCGCCCGTGTCGAGCTCGACCGCGACAGCCGAACCGAGGTCGTGCGCGCGCTGGACGCGCTCGAGCCGCTGGCGGCCGCTGAGGTCGTGGTGAGCGACGCGGCCGCCGGAGTGCTCGAGCGCCACCTCGAGATGCGCCGGCGCACGAATTTTGAGGCGCCCGGCTACGTCGTGATCGGCCGCGCGGCCGGTAGCACCGCGGGGCTGACCCCGCTGGTCGGCCGCGGGTCCGAGATCGAGACGCTCCACGAGCTTCTCGACCGGGCGATCCAGGGTCGCGGGCAGATGGTCACGATCGTCGGCGAGATGGGCGTCGGCAAGTCCCGCGTGGTGCACGAGTGGCGGCAGACGCTCCCCGAGGACGTCGCGCTCGTCCGCGAGGGCCGGTGCGCGCCGTACGGGGTTCACGTGCCGTACTTCCCGGTGCTGGAGATTCTGCACGAGGCCTACGGCATCCAGGAAGCCGACTCTCTCGAGGACATCGATCGGAAGGTGCAGGCCGGGCTGGGGAGCCGCGCGACCCACGACTGGGCGCACTACATCGGCTCGCTGCTCGATCCACGAAAGGCGGCCGAGCTCGCGCCGCGCTCGCCGGAAGCCGCCAAGGCACGGACGTTCGACGCGATCCGGCAGCTGGTCGTCGCGGAGCAGGAACGGCGGCCGCTCGTCCTCATCGTCGAGGACCTGCATTGGATCGACAAGACCTCCGAGGAGCTCCTGACCCTCCTGGCCGAGACGTTCGCGGATACGAGAGTGCTCGTGGTGACGACCTGCCGTCCCGGCTACGAGCCGGCGTGGGCGGGCAGGTCGTACGCAACCCGCATCGCGCTCGGTCCGCTGGCGGCCCCGGAGAGCCGGTGCCTCGTCGAGTCCATCCTCAAGGATGCCGGCACCACCGAACGATTCGGGGCGACGATCCTCACGCGCGCCGGGGGCAACCCGTTCTTCCTCGAAGAGCTGTCCCGCGCGGTGCAGAGCCACCCGGACGCCGAGACCGTCGTGCCGGCCACCCTGCACGACGTCGTCGCGGCGCGCATCGATGGCCTGCCGGACGCGGAGCGCCGGCTGCTCCTGCTCGCCGCGGTGATCGGCCGCGACGTGTCGTTGCCGCTCCTCGTCGAGGCGTCCGCGCTCGCCCCGGACGAAGTCCAGAGCCGGATCGGCTGGCTCCAGTCCGCCGAGTTCGTCTACGCCTCTCGGCTCGGCCCCCAACCGGAGTACGCGTTCAGGCACGCCGTGACGCAGGAAATCGCGTACGACAGCCTGCCGGAGAACGAACGCCCGGGGCTCCACGAGCGCGTGGCCCTCGCCATCGAGAAGCTCGTTCCGGAGACCGCGGCGCGGCGGCCGGAGGTGCTCGCCCGCCATTGGGCCGGGGCCGGGCGCCACGCCGAGGCCGCCCGGCACTGGCGGCAGGCCGGACAGCTCGCGATGCAGCGCTCCGCCCACGTCGACGCCGTCGCCCATCTCACGCGCGCCCTCGAGCTGATCGAGCGCGCGCCCGACGAACCCGCGCGCGCGCAGCAGGAGCTGGGCGTCCTGCTCGCGCTCGCGACGTCGCTGAGCGCGACGCGGGGCTACGGGGCGACGGACGTCGAGCGGGCGCTCGGCCGGGCGCGCGTGCTCGCCGAGCGCCTCGGAGAATCGCCCGAGATCATCCCGGTCCGCTTCGGTCTCTGGCGGTTCTATTTCGCGCGGGCGGATCTGCGGGTCGCCGACGAGCTGGCGCGCGGACTCCTCGGCGATGCTGATCGACAGGAGCCCGGCGTCAACAGGGCCGCCCACGTCGCGGCCGGACTCACGAAGTTCTACCTCGGTGAGTTCGGGCCCGCGCGCGAGCACCTGGAACGGGCGCTGGGCTTCTCGAGCCTGGACGAGGGCGCCGCGACGCTCGCGTTCGGGCAGGACATGCGCGTCGCGGCCCGCGGCTTTCTCGGATGGACGCTGGCCATCAGCGGCGAGCTCGAGGCCGCGGCCCGGACCGCCGACGCGGCGCTGGCCCAGGCCCGAGAGATCGATCACCCTTTCAGCCTCGCGCTGGCCCTGCTCCTCGCCGGAGAGGTCTATCAGCTCAGGCTCGAACCGGCGCGGGTGGCGACGATTGGGGCGGAGCTGCTCACACTCTCACGCGAACAGCACTTCACGTTCTTCACGGCGTTCGGTCTCATGCACAGCGGCTGGGCCGAGTCCGCCGGCGAGGCCCCGGGCCGCGGGCTCGAGCGTCTCCGGGAAGGCGCGGACCTCTTCCGTGCCGTCGGGCAGCGCGTCGGCCTCGCCCACCGGGCCCACCTGGGCGAGACCCTGCTGGCCGCGGGCCTGCTCGACGAAGCGCTGGGCGTCGTGTCGGACGCCCTGCGCCAGTCGGCGGACACCGAGGAGCGAGCCTTCGTGGCCGAGCTGCACCGGATCCGAGGCGACGCGCTCCGGCAGCGCTCCGACGCGCCCGCCGCGCTGGCCGACTTCCGCGAGGCGGCTGCCGTCGCCTCGCGACAGGGTGCGCTGCTGTTCGAGCTGCGGGCCGCGTGTGCGCTCGCGCACGCCACCGAGCACGGCGCCTCCGGTCATCGCGACGCGCTCGACGCGCTGGCGGCCCTCGTCGACCGCTTCCCGCCGGCGGCCGAGACGAGCGATCTGAGAACGGCGAGAACTCTCCTGGAGACGAACCGATGATCATACGACGCGGCGAGCACCTGACGAACTGGAACGCCACCGCGCGGTGGGTACCACAGATCACCGTCGTGCCGGAGACCCTCGCGGATCTACAAAATCTCGTCCGGGATCCGGCGAGATTTCCCACGCCGCTGCGCGCCGCCGGCTCCCTCCACTCGCTGAACGATTGCGCGATCACGACGGGCACGACCGTCCGGATGGATGCCTTCAAGGCCATCGGCGAGCCCACGGGCGACACGATCACCGTGGGCGC
>JBOHQB010000032.1:0-9156 GCA_050731995.1 Candidatus Rokuibacteriota bacterium | reverse complement strand
GATCGGCTTCCGCGACCGGTTCCTCAACATCATCACGGACCCGAACGTGGCCTACGTCCTCATGATGCTCGGGATGCTCGGCCTGTTCTTCGAGCTGTCGAACCCGGGCGTCGTGCTGCCGGGCGTGGTCGGCGGGATCTCGCTGATCCTGGCGTTCTTCGCCTTCCAGTCACTGCCGATCAACTACGCGGGGCTCCTGCTGATCCTCTTCGGCGTGATCTTGTTGATCGCGGAGATCAAGGTGGTGAGCCACGGCGTGCTCGCGATCGGCGGCATCGTCGCGATGGCGCTGGGCTCGCTCATGCTCTTCGACGCGCCCGAGATCGGCTTCCGCGTGTCGTGGTGGGTGATCGTGCCGACCGTCGGCTCGACGGCGGGGATGCTACTCTGGGTGATCGCGGCGGGCGTCCGGGCGCTCTCGAGGCGGCCGCAGCTCGGCGCCAGCGGGCTCGTCGGGCAGGCGGCGGTCGCGCGCGGCGCGCTGGCGCCGGAGGGGCTCGTCACCGTGAACGGGGAGATCTGGCGCGCCGTGGCCAAGGACGGCGCGGTCGAGGACGGCGCCCTGGTGCGCGTCGTGGACGTGCAGGGGCTGACGTTGACCGTGGTGCGGGCCGAGTCCCGGGGAGGTGGCGCATGATCACGATGAACGTGCTGCTCACGCTGGTGGTGCTCGTGGCGGTGCTCTTCTTCCTCGGCAACTTCGTCCGGATCCTGCGCGAGTACGAGCGCGCCGTGATCTTCCGGCTCGGTCGCAGCACCCGGGCGATCCTCAACCCCGGCGGCAACGGCAACGGCCCCGGGCTCGTGCTGCTGGTGCCGATGATCGACAAGATGGTGAAGGTGAGTCTCCAGACAGTCGCGCTCGACGTGCCGCCGCAGGACGTGATCACGCGCGACAACGTCTCGCTCAAGGTGAGCGCGGTCATCTACTTCCGTGTCATCGACCCGGAGAAGGCGATCGTCGCTGTGCAGGACTACCTCTACGCAACCTCCCAGATCGCGCAGACCACGCTGCGGAGCGTGTTGGGTCAGGTCGAGCTGGATGATCTGCTCTCCGCGCGCGACAAGATCAACCAGCAGCTCCAGCGGATCATCGACGAGCACACGGAGCCGTGGGGCATCAAGGTGGCGACCGTGGAGGTCAAGCAAATCGACCTGCCCCAGGACATGCAGCGTGCGATGGCGAAGCAGGCCGAGGCGGAGCGCGAGCGTCGCGCCAAGGTCATCATCGCAGACGGCGAGTTCCAGGCCTCCGCGAAGCTGTCCGAGGCGGCCGAGGTCCTGACGCGCCACCCGATCGCCGTCCAGCTCCGCTATCTTCAGACGATGCGGGAGATCGCGTCGGAGCGGTCCACGACGACGTTTTTCCCGCTGCCGATTGACCTCTTCGGTCCGTTGCTCCAGGCCTTCAACAAGGGCGGGGACGGCGGGAAGTCGTGAGGTAAACTACGAAGGCTGTCGGGTCGGGGGGTTAGCTCAGTTGGGAGAGCGCGGCGTTCGCAACGCCGAGGTCGAGGGTTCGAATCCCTTACCCTCCACCATTCAACCCTCATGCGGAAGATCGCGTCTCGCTCCGTGGCTTGTCCTGATTGCGGTGCTCGGCGCGGCCTGCGCGACGACGTCCAGCTCGGTCTCTCCGTCGGCGTCCGTCACGACGCTGATGTGGGGCTGGGAGCGGCACTTTGCGCTCGACTGGACGATCGAGCCCGAGAAGGGTGGTGGCCGGCTTGTTCGCGGCTGGGTCTCCAACCAGCACGGCGAGTTCGCGCTGAGCCTGCGCCTGCTCGCGCAGGGACTGGACCAGTCGGGCGCGGTGGTGGGGCAGCGCATCGAGTGGGTTCCCGGGGGCGTGGCCGGGTTCTCGCGCACCTACTTCGAGGTGTCGCACCTGCCCCCGGCCGACAGTTACCGTGTCACGGTCTGGGAATACACTTGGCTCCAGAGCGACGGCGACAAGCGCTGAGCGGCTAGGACTTCTTGGCGGCGGGCATGGCGGCGCGGGGCGGGCACATCTTGTGGTACCAAGTAGAGCCGAGCTTGATGTGGTTGCCGTTGTGCCGGATTCGGCACTTGCACTTCGGACAGGTACCCATCACGGTCTCCTTGCTCTCGATCGAGTCAAACGTCTCGCGAACGAACACCTGATTATAGCAGGGCGACTCCGGGGCACTCCGTGACCGACTGCGTCTTCTGTAAAATCGTCGCGCGCCAGACCTTCGCGGACGTCGTGTACGAGGACGACGACGTGATGGCCTTCAAGGACATCTATCCAAAGGCGCCGGTCCACCTGCTGATCGTCCCCAAGCGACACATCCCGTCGCTCGGCGAGGTCACGGACGGCGATGTCGAGCTGATGGGCCGCTGCGTGCGCGCGGCCCGCACCCTCGCCGAGCAGACGGGCTTCGCGGCACGCGGCTACCGGCTGAGCGTGAACACGGGTGCCGAAGGCGGGCAGGTCGTCTACCACGTGCACTTCCACTTCACCGCGGGCCGTAAGCGGAAGACCGATGCCTAGCCGACGCTAGGTCTTGGCCTCCAGCGGCAGTCCGGCATTGGCCCAGGAGCCGAGGCCGCCCTTGAGGACACGGACGTTCTTGTACCCGATTTGCTGCAGCCGGTGCGCCACACGGGCGCTCGTGACCTCGTCGGGTCAGGAACAGTAGGCGACGACCATCCGTGAGGTGTCCACTGGCACCGAAGTCTTGCCGGCGGCGAGGTCGTCGGGCGGCACGTGCACCGACTTCGGGATGCGGACAGGGCTGCGCTCGTACGTCTCCGCGGTTCGCACGTCGAGCATGACCGGCGGGTCCGTCGAGAGCTCGAGGAGGCGCGCCACTTCCGAGGGGCGGATGCGGAACCGGTTGCGCAGCCAGCTGCTGTAGAAGAGGCAGCCGAAGCCCGCGACGCTGGCGACGGTCATGCCGGCGCCCACGCGCCCCCAGGGCAGGAGCGGCAGGGTCTTCTCGCGCTCCTGGTTCTCGGCCACGATCCGGCGCACATCCGGCAGTTCGGGCAGCAGACGGTTGGCTTCGGTGAAGTGCCTCGTCGCCTTCGAGTAGTTGCCGGCGAAGAATTCGTGCAGCCCCACGTGCCACGCCGCGTTGAAGCGGCTCGGCTCCGGTCTCGCCGCGGGCGTGTCGGCGAGGAAGTCCCGCACCGCTGCCGACGGGATGATGAAGTTGAAGCCCTGCACGGCCGCGCCGCGATCCCCGGCGGGGAGGGTGAGCACGCCGAGGACGACCCCGGCCTGGTCCACCGCGGGTGCGCCGCTGACGCCCGGGGCCGCGGATGCGTCGACCTGGATCACGGGCTGGTTGGCCCGATCCTGCTTGAATCCGGAGATGGCTCCGTTGGTGACCGAGGCCTCGAACTTCGCGGACTGATTCAGCAGCTCGTGGCTGGCGACGACGCCGGGAAAGCCGATGATGTGAATCTTGTCGCCCAGCTTAGCGGCGGCGGAGTCGCCGAGCCTGATCGTCGGCATATCCGCGGCCTCGATCCGGAGCAGCGCGAGGTCCCGTCCGGACATGGCTTCGCCGACGACCGGGGGGCTGTATTTCGTCACCACCGCGACGCGCTTCAGGCCGTTCGGCAGCACCACCGAGACGACGGGCTCGAGCTTGACCCTCGCGGTCGGCAATGCGGTGACGAGCGCGTGGCGCGCCAGCTGGTCGTCGACGTCGGGTCGGTCGCCAGGTTTCAGCCCCTGCTTGGCCAGGAGCGCCGGCACACAGCCTGCGCGCACACCTTGCTCGGCCAGCTCCTTCGTAAGCCAGGCCGGCGGCTGGTGCGCCACCGAGACGACGTGCGCGTTCGTGACGAGCCAGCCGTCCGGGCCGACGAACCAGCCCGTGCCCGTCTCACGGTAGGGAGTCGGGACCGCTTTGACCTCGCCCGCCGCACCGCAGCGCAGCGTCACTTCCGCGGCGACTTCGGCGACGACGAATGCAACGGCCGGCTTGGCCCGCAGGAGCGCCTCCTGCACGGAGAGCGCGCTCTGACCGAGGGCGGTGGAGGGCGTCAGCGCGAACGCGGTGAGTGTGGCGAGCCACCAGCGACGCATCGCTGAGAATCTTATACCCGAAAAGCGAAGGGCTCCAGGAGGTTGCCCCCCTGGAGCCCTGGGTTTGGAGCCTTGTGTGGCTGGTTACTTCAGCTCGGTGATGGCAGCCTCGGCCTTCGCCTTCGCCGTCCCCATGTCACCGGCCTTGCACGCAGCCTCGGCCTCACGGACCAGACCAGCCGCCTTGGTGGACCCGCCGCTCTTCACACCAGCGGCCGTCCGGGGCGCCTGAACATCCTGACCACGCGGAGCCTGAATATCCTGACCACGCGGGGCCTGAACGTCCTGGCCACGCGGAGCTTGCACGTCCTGACCACGCGGCGCCTGAATATCCTGACCACGCGGGGCCTGCTGAGCCTGGCCACGCGGCGCCTGAACATCCTGGCCGCGCGGAGCCTGTACGTCCTGACCACGCGGCGCCTGAACATCCTGGCCACGCGGGGCTTGTACGTCCTGACCACGCGGCGCCTGGACATCCTGACCGCGCGGCGCCTGAACATCCTGACCGCGCGCGCCGGCGAGGGTCCGCGGAGCCTGGATGTCCTGGCCCCGGGCGATCTCACCCTTCTTCGACAACATATCCTTCGCCTTCGCCACCTCGGGTGGGCACGACGGCGTCTGCGCCTCGACCGGCGTGAACGCGCCGATCACGGCAACACTCATGAGGACTGCAAAGAGCTTCTTCATCGTTTCCCCTTCCTCACTTCGGGTTTCAACTCTGCTCGGCCAACCATTGGCCGGCTTTGTGGCTGGCTGCCCCGACCGCCTCCCGGGTTCGACCCGGCTCTTGGTCCCGAGGTACCAGCCTCCCGGCGTGTAGACAGAGCAAAGTCGGAGCCAACTGCCGCGCAGCCGACTTCGAGCGGTAAATTAATGAGTTGTGGCTGAGAGGGGCGCGCGCGGTTGGCGATGTGCCCGGAGGCGGGCAGCAAGGAGGTTCGGCATTCTGCCCGGCGCGGAGTTCCCGGAAGGCCTTGGTAGGACCGCCTAGGGGTGTGGTAGCCTTGTAAGGCTCAGGGAGCCAGAACTTGATCCCTCTGAAAGACGACATCCCGAGCCGGTCGGTCCCTTTTGTGACAGTCGTCCTCATCGTGCTGAATGCGCTGGTGTTTCTGTACCAGGTGGCGCTCGGTGACGAGGTGTCTGCGCACGGGATGAGTCCCGCCCACGCGTTTGTGCTCGAGTTCGGCGTCACACCCTGCCGGCTCGCCGGCCACTGTGCGACTCCGGGTGATTTCCCCCATCCCGCCGTCACGGTGTTCACTGCAATGTTCATGCACGGCGGTTTGTTCCACATCGTGGGCAACATGCTGTACCTGTGGATCTTCGGAGACAACGTCGAGGATGTGCTCGGCCACGCGCGGTTCCTGGTGTTCTATCTGTTGTCGGGCGCCGGGGCGGCGATCGCGCAGACGCTCGCGGACCCGACGTCGCGGGTGCCGATGGTCGGCGCGAGCGGCGCCGTTTCGGGGGTGCTGGGTGCGTACCTGCTGCTCTTTCCGTACGCGTCCGTGCTCACGCTCCTTATGTTCGGATTCATCTGGCGGGTCGTGCGCATTCCCGCCGTCATCGTGCTGGGGTTCTGGATCGTCGTGCAGCTGCTCAGCGGGTACCTCACGTTCAGCGCCGCCGCGGCGGGGCGCGGAGAAACCGGAGGCGTCGCGTGGTTCGCTCACATCGGCGGATTCCTGATCGGAATGCTGCTCCTCGTCCTGCTGCGGCCCCGGCAGCAAAGCGCTCGCCTATAATCGACGGCGTGGCGACGCGGGTTCGCATCGACCGGCTGCTCGTGGAGCGCGGGCTCGTCGAGAGCCGGGAGAAGGCCGCCCGTCTCCTCCTGGCCGGCGAGGTGCTGGTGGACGGCCAGCGGGTGGACAAGGCGGGGGCGTTGATCCCGGCCGACGCCGATATCGAGCTCAAGGGCCGCCTGCCGTACGTGAGCCGGGGCGGCGAGAAGCTGGTGCACGCGCTGGATCGCTTCCAGATCAGGATCGAGGGGCGCATCTGTGTGGACGTCGGCTCTTCGACCGGGGGCTTCACGGACTGCCTGCTGCAGCGCGGCGCGGCGATGGTGTACGCGGTGGACGTGGGCACGGGCCAGCTCGACGACCGGCTGCGTCGCGACCGGCGGGTGGTCGTCATGGAGCGGATGAACGCGCGCACGCTCGATCCCCGCCTCTTCGGTGATCAGCCGACGCTGGCCGTCGTGGACGTGTCCTTCATCTCGCTCGAGAAGATCCTTCCGGCGGTGTTCCATGTGCTCGGCCCGAAGAGCGAGGTGATCCCGCTCGTGAAGCCCCAGTTCGAGGTCGGGCGCGACCAGGTGGGCAAGGGCGGCGTCGTGCGCGATCCGGCGCTTCACCGGTCGGTCGTCCAGCGCGTCGCGCGCTTCTCCGTGCTGCGAGGCTGGCACGCGCTCGGCTGCACGGCCTCGCCGCTGCGTGGCCCCAAGGGCAACCGCGAGTTCTTCCTGCACCTGTCGGTGCAGGGCAGGACGCCGGGGAACCTCGAGTCCCAGATCGTCGAGAGCGTCGAGGCGCTGGCGTGAGCCGCGTCGGGGTCGTCGCGAACCCCGACGCCCCGCGTGCGGCCGCCTCCGTCCAGCGACTCGTCGAGTGGCTGGGCGGCCGCGGCGTCACGGTGACGGTCGAGAAGGAGACCTTCGCCCTCGTGCCCTCGGCGACGATCCCGGTCGCCGGCAAGTCTGAGCTGCCCGCCCAGGTCGATTACCTCGTCGTGCTCGGCGGGGACGGCACGTTGCTGTCGACCGCCCGCGCCGTGGGCGAGCTCGGCGTCCCGATCCTCGGCGTAAACCTCGGCGGGCTCGGCTTCCTGACGGCCACGACCCTCGACGAGATGCTGCCCGCCGTCGAGGCGCTGCTCGCCGACCGGATGGCGATCGACGAGCGGATGCTGCTCGGCGCGCGGGTGATGCGGGGTGGCCAGTCCATCGGCGAGTACGCGGCGCTGAACGACGTCGTCATCACCAAGTCGGCGATGAGCCGCATCATCAGCCTGAGCGTCGCGGTCCAGGAGCGCTACGCGACCGCCTACCGCGCCGACGGGCTCATCATCTCGACCCCGACGGGCTCGACGGCGTACTCGCTCTCGGCCGGAGGCCCGATCCTGTTCCCGACGATGGACGCGGTCGTCCTCACGCCCATCGCCTCGCACACGCTGACGAACCGGCCCATCGTGCTGCCCGGCACGGAGCGTATCGACGTCACCGTCCTCACCGACCAGGAGGTGATGGTGACCTTCGACGGGCAGATCGGCGTCACGCTGCGCGAGCGCGACACCGTGGAGGTGCGCAAGGCCGGCGCGCGCGTGCGGCTGGCGCGCTTCCCCGAGAAGGACTTCTTTTCGGTGCTGCGCACGAAGCTGAAGTGGGGTGAGCGCTGAGCCGGCGCCCGTCTGGGAACCGATACGACTTGAGCAGACGCCCGGCGTGACCTAGCATCAGCCCGATGCTGCGCGAGCTCCGGATCCGGAACTTCGCCGTCATCGAGAGCGTCACCGTTCCCTTCGCCCCCGGCCTGAACGTCCTCACCGGTGAGACCGGCGCCGGCAAGTCCATCCTGATCGACGCCATTCTCCTCGTGCGGGGCGCGCGCGCGCAGGGCGATGCCATCCGCAGCGACGCCGACACGGCGACCGTGGAGGCGGTGCTCGACGTCAGCCGACAGCCGGCCGCCGCCGCCGTCCTGGAGGAGGCCGGGCTGCGGGCCGACGACGGCGAGGTGGTGATCCGCCGCGAGCTGGCGCGCTCCGGCCGTCACCGCGCCTTCCTCAACGACTCGCCGGTCACGGTGGCGCTGCTCGAGCGGCTCGGCGACCAGGTGGTCGAGGTCCATGGCCAGCACGAGCACCAGCGTCTGCTGGAGCCCGCGCGGCAACTGGAGCTGCTCGACCGCTTCGCGGACGCCGACGAGCTCGTCGAGCGGGTGGGGGCCCTCGTCGCGAAGCATCGCGCGGCGCGCGACGAGGTAGAGCGCACGCGGGGCGCCGAGCGCGACCGGGCGCAGCGGGAGGACCTCCTGCGCTTCCAGATCGGCGAGCTCGACGCCGCGCGGATCGTGCCCGGCGAGGAGGCGGAGCTCCGGGTCGAGCTCAAGCGGCTGCAGCACGCCGAGCGTTTCACCGCCGGCCTCGCCGAGGCGGCGGCGCTGCTCGACGAGGATCCCCAGGCGGCGACGGTGCGCCTCGCCCGGGCGCTGCGCGTCGTCCAGGACCTGGGCCGGCTCGACCCGGAGCTCGCCGCGCCCGCGGAGCCGCTCGAGGCCGCGCGGATCCAGCTCGACGAGGCGCTCGGCCAGCTCCGCGCGCTGCGCGACCGGGTCGTCGTGGAGCCCGGACGCCTCGAGGCCATCGACGACCGGCTCGACGCGCTCGCGCGACTCAAGCGTAAGTACGGCGACACCGACGAGGCGATGCTGAGCTATCGCGACGAGGCGCGGCGCGAGCTCGAGCGGCTCGAGCGTCATGAGGAGGTGCTCGCGGCGCAGGAGCGCCAGCTCGCCGAGCTGGCCGGCGAGCTCGGCGCGGCCGCGACCGCCCTCGCGGAGCGGCGCGCAGCGGCGGCCGAGCGGCTGGCCCCGCAGATCGAGCGGCAGCTCCGCGCACTCGGCATGGAGCGCGCGCAGTTTCGCATCGCCGTGGCGCGCACCTCCGTCGAGGAGGTCGGCCCGCGCGGCCTCGACCGGGTCGAGTTCCGGCTGTCGGCGAACCCCGGGGAGGACCTCCGTCCGCTGGCTCGCGTCGCCTCGGGGGGCGAGCTGTCGCGCGCGATGCTGGCCGTGAAGTCGGTGCTGGCGCGCGCGGACCGGGTCCCGACCATGATCTTCGACGAGGTGGACGCGGGCATCGGCGGTCACGTGGCGACGACCGTGGCGCAGACGCTCCGGGCGGCCGCGGAGGGGCGGCAGGTGCTCTGCGTGACGCACCTCGCGCCGATCGCGGCGGCGGCCGACCACCACGTGCGTGTGACGAAGAGCGTCGCGCGGGGCCGCACCCGCGTCGCGGCCGACGGACTGGACGGCGACGCGCGGATCGCGGAGCTCGCGCGCATGCTGGGCGGCGACGCGGGCGCGGGC
>JBOHQB010000031.1:0-17837 GCA_050731995.1 Candidatus Rokuibacteriota bacterium | reverse complement strand
GCAGAGATCCTTCACTTCCGCGGCGAAGGCCTGGCGGACTTCATCGTTGTCACGGAGCTTGAGCTTGTATTGCCTATAGACCTGATTCTTTGGAGATCCCGGGCGGCCAAAGATGTTCATGGTCCTCACGTACCACCGGTTGAAGGCCGTCTGAGCCTCGTCATGGGTCGACGCCTCGCCGGAGAGCTTCTTGACCCAGTGCTCGCCGTGGCGGATATGGAACTTCTCCTCCTTGAAGATCCCCTCGATCGCCCGGACCCAGGGGCCGTAGGAGCAGCCTCGGACGTCCTCGAGCTGATGGCCGGCACCGCGGTCCATGCAGAAGTTGAAGAAGATGAAGTCCGCCCAGGTGTCGATCGGGTAATAGAAGATGTTCACCCGCTTGTCGCTCGTGATCCGCTGGGTGCCGATATCGTCCTCGGCGCCGATCCGCATCGTGAAGATCTCGTCGTGGCCGCGCACGTGGGCGTCGACGTCGAACCCCAGGTCGGCGAGGAGCCCGTACATGACCGCGGCGTGGCGCAGCTCGTCCTTCACGATCTGGGCGACGACGTGCTTCTCCTCGACGTTGGGCGCCTTGGTGATCCACGGCACGTAGCCGTAGCCGCCGGCCAGCTCCGAGTCGGCCTGCATCGTCATGAGGTGGACGAGGGCGTCGTGATACTCCGGGGTCATCTCGTCCGCGGACTCGAGCCGGATGCCCCTCGCGATGTTGCCCGTCATCTCGCCGTGCCGGTCGCTCATCGCCGGGTCCTCCTGCCGGTCAGTCTACCGCTTCTCGACCTCTCGCAGGCTCGCCTCGCCTTCGGCTGCGGCTCGCACTACCACGCGCACGGCCTTGCCCTCCGAGCGCGGAATCGTCCGCGGCCCGACGATCACCGCCTCGACGGTGAGACCGATTGCCTTCGTCACGCGCTCGGCCACGCTCCGCCGCAGCGCCACGATCGACGGATGCTCCGGCGCCCAACCGCCGCAGCGCTCCACGAGAGCGGGTGCCGGCTCCACCTGTATCTCCAGGCGCGCCAGGGTCTCACGTCGGTCCACAACGAGCTGGTAGTGCGGGACCAGGTCCTCGACCGTGAGCAACGCACGCTCGACCTCGGAGGGATACAGGTTCACGCCCTTGATGATCAGCATGTCGTCCGCGCGCCCCTTGAGGCGTGCGATCCGGGCGCTGGTACGCCCGCAGCGGCAGGGCTCGTCGGTCAGGGTCGTGATGTCCCCCGTCCGGTAGCGAATCATCGGGATCGCGCGCTTGGTCAGCGTCGTCAGCACGAGCTCCCCTTCCCGCCCGGGGCCGAGCACGGCGCCCGTCGCGGGGTCGATGATCTCCGGCAGGAAGTGATCGTCGCAGACGTGGAGCCCCTCGCGCGCCTCGCACTCGCCCGCCACGCCTGGCCCCACGATCTCGCTCAGCCCGTAGATGTCGTACGCGCGGCAGCCGAGGGCCCGCTCGAGCGCGTGACGGATCCCTTCCGTCCACGGCTCGGCGCCGAACATGCCGTACCGGAGCCCGAGCCGGTCGGCCCGGCCGCCTTGCTCGGCGAGGGTCTCGGCGATGTGCAGCACGAACGACGGCGTGCCGCAGAGGCCGGCCGGCCGCAAGTCCTCCAGGAGCAGGATGTGGCGCGCGGTGTTGCCCGACGAAGCCGGGATCACGGTCAGGCCGATCCGCTCGGCGCCGTCGTGGAATCCGAGGCCCCCGGTGAAGAGACCGTACCCGAAGGCGTTGTGGAGGAGATCGCCGGGTCGCGCGCCCGCCGCGGTCATGACGCGCGCCATCACCTCGCGCCAGACGTCGAGATCCCCGGCCGTGTAACCCACGACCGTCGGCTTGCCCTTGGTGCCCGAGGACGCGTGAATGCGCGCCAGCTCCGATGGCGGGACCGCGAAGAGGCCGAAGGGATAGTGCTCGCGCAGGTCGGCCTTCCTGACGAACGGCAGCGCGGCCAGGTCGTCGAGCGTGCGCACGGATACCGGATCGAAGCGCTCGCGGTGGAACGCGACGCGCTCGACCGCCCACGCGAGGGTCGCGCGCAGGCGCTCGAGCTGGAGGCTCGCGCGCGCGCGGCGGCCGAGGGTCTCGGCCTCTCGGTTCCACATCGTCACGGCCGCGCGACTCACCGAGACAGGCGCGGCGGCTCCGGGTAAAGCTGGTCGACCACGCGATGGTGCCGGAGCCCGAGCGCCTCGCGCTGGATCAGGAGCGTGCGACGCGCGACCAGCGCCGCCTGCCGGGCGCGCTCGTGCTCCTTGGCGAGCCGCTCACATTCCTGCCGACCGTTCGCCGTCATGACGCGCGCCCGAACCACCGCGACCTCGCGCAGCGCGGCCTCCAGGCGCTCACCGGCTCGGCCGAGCGTCGCCGCCTTCTCGCCGGCGATCTCGCGCTCCGTGCGACGGACCGCCTCGCCCGCCCGCCGGGGCATCATGGCTGTGCGAGCCGCAGGCCCGCAGGAGGAGCCGCAGCCGGAGGCGAGGCGACGCTGTGAGAAAACGGCTGAGGCGAGCCTGTAATCAAGACCGTGCCGCCCGGGCCGCCGTCGCGATCGCGTAGACGTCGAGCGTGCGATCGATCTGGAGGTCCAGGCCGAAGCGCGCCTCGGCCAGCTGGCGGGCACGCACGGCCATCGCGCGACGCCGCTCGAGGTCGAGCAGAACGCCCGTCGCCGCCTCGGCGAGGGCCGCCGGGTCCGCCTTCGTGAGGATCCCGGTCGCGCCGTCCACGACCGTCTCGTCGCAGCCCGGCGCGCTCACCGCGACGGCCGGCAAGCCGCACGCCGCGGCCTCGGCGAGGACCAGCCCCTGGGTCTCCGTCTCCGAGGCGAAGAGGAACACGTCCGCCGCGCGGTAGTAGGCGGGCAGCGCCGCGTGGGCGCGCACGCCCTCGAACCGGATCCGTCCGCCGGCGGCGAGCCCGCACGCCAGGCGTCGCAGGCGCTCGGCCTCCTTCCCCTGCCCGACCAGAACCAGCCGCGCGCGGGCCAGCGTGCCCGCGATGCGCTCGAAGGCCAGGAGCACCCGGTCCACGCTCTTCTCGCGATCGAGCCGTCCGACGTAGAGCACGACGGGATCCCGCTCCGGCAGCCCGAGGGTGCGGCGGGCCTCCGCCTGGTCGCCGGGCGTGAAGCCGGCGAGGTCGACGCCCGTCGGCACGACGGCGACCGGCGCCGCCACGGCGCGGCGGACGAGCTCGTCGCGGATCCCCGCGGAGGGCGCGATGACGGCGTCCGCGCGGGCCGCGAAGCGGGTCGAGAGCTTGACGGCCGCGGCCTCCACGAGCCCGCGCGTGACGGGAACGTAGTGCGCGTACTTCTCGTAGCGCGTGTGGTACGTGAAGACGAGCGGGCGGCCGAGCCGCCGGGCGAGTCGGGCGGCCGTCGGCCCCAGCAGGAAGGGATGGTGGGCGTGGAAGACGTCCACGCCGAGCCCGCGCACGAGCGCGCCGATCCGCGGCGACCACGGCACCGCCAGCGGAAACTCGGGATACGTCGTCGCCGGCACGGAGGGGTACCGCACGACGCGCGGCGAGGCGTCGGAGGCCCCCGGGAACCGCGGCGCGAAGACCCACACGTCGTGCCCGCGGGACTCGAGACCGCGGCGCAGCGTCTCCACGGAGATGGTGACGCCCCCGCAGAACGGCAGGTAGTTGTTGGTGAAGAGGGCGATTCGCAACGAAGAGTCCGTCACGCTTTGTTGTACTTCTCGAAGTCCTCCGGCTTGATATTCTGCAGCCATTCCTTGAGCTGTTCGGGGTCGTCCGTCTTCGGCGGCTCGGGCTCCTTGGCGATCTCCATCTTGCCGGCTTTCGGGAAGACCTCCTCCTCCACGAAGATCGGCGCGGCCACGCGGAGGGCGAGCGCGATCGCGTCGGACGGCCTCGAGTCCACCGTGTACTCGGCGCTGCCCAGGCGCAGGTGGAGCACCGCGAAGAAGGTGTTCTCGCGCAGATCCGTGACGACGACCTTGAGGACCTGGACGTCGATGGCCTCGATGATGTTCTTGATCAGGTCGTGCGTCATCGGGCGGGGCGAGGCGATCTTCTCGAGCTCGAGCGCGATGGCGTTGGCCTCGAAGACACCCACCCAGATGGGCAGCGAGCGCTTGTCCTCCTCGTCGCGGAGGATGATGATCGGCATGTTCGAGACGGGGTCGAGCGCCAGTCCACGGACCTTCATCTCGACGAGCATACGGCCTCCTCCGGCGACGCCGCGAGCGACCCCCGCAGGCTGTGCGGCAGCACCTCCGTCACGCGCACGCGGATCACATCGCCCACCGCCGCGCGTCCCCGGCCGTCGAAGTTCACGACGCGGTTGCAGCGGGTGCGCCCCGACAGCTCCCCCTCGCCCTTCCGGGCGCGCCCGTCCACCAGGACCTCGACGTCGCGGCCGTGCAGGCGCGCGCTCCGCGCGGCCGTCACGCGGCCGACCACCTCGAGCAGGCGGGTGTTGCGCCGCGCCTTGATTGCGTCCTCGACCTGGTCCGGCATCTCGGCGGCGGGCGTGCCGGGCCGCCGCGAGTAGCGGAACGCGAACACGTTGTCGTAGCCGACGCGCTCGATCACCGCGAGCGTCTCCTCGAAGTCGCCTTCCGTCTCCCCCGGGAAGCCGACGATGACGTCGGTCGAGAGCGCGATCTCCGGCTCCGCGTCCCGCAGCGCGTCGATGAGGTCGAGGTAGCGCGCCCGGGTGTACCCGCGGTTCATGCGCTCGAGCACGCGATCGGAGCCGGACTGGAGCGGCAGGTGAAACCACTCGCAGACCTTCGGGACGTCACGCATCGCGCGGATCAAGGCCGGGGTGAGGTTGTAGGGATTCGACGTGGTGAAGCGGATGCGCTCGAGTCCGTCCACGTCGTTGACGCGGTGGAACAGCTCGGCGAGGTCCGTCGGCGGCGTGAGGTCGCGACCGTAGGCGTTCACGGTCTGGCCGAGCAGGGTCACCTCGCGGCACCCCTCGGCGACGAGGCCGCGGATCTCGGCGAGGATCGTCTCGGGGGGATGGCTCCGCTCGCGGCCCCGGGTGCGCGGCACGACGCAGAAGGTGCAGTGCTTTTCGCACCCCTCCATCACCGTGACGAACGCCTTCAGCCGGCTTGCCGACGGCGGCCTCGCCGTGATCTTCACGAGCGGGGCCTCGCGGGTCTCCACGACCGTCGCGCGCTCGCGTCGCGCGCGCTCGACCAGCTCGGCCACCCGCGCGATCGCCGGCGAGCCGAAGACCAGGTCCACGCCGGGCGCGCGCTCGAGGATCGACCCCTGGCGGAGCTGCGCCATGCAGCCCATCACGCCGACGAGAAGCTCGGGACGACTCGCCTTCAGCTTGCGCAGCTCGCCGAGCCGCGAGAAGACCTTTTCCTCCGCCTTCTCCCGGATCGCGCAGGTGTTCAGGAGGATCAGGTCGGCCTGCGTCGGGTCCTCGGTGAGCTCCCACGCGTGCTCCCGCAGCAGACCCGCGACGCGGTCGGAGTCGTACTCGTTCATCTGACAGCCGTACGTGATGAGATGGAGTTTCGCCATACGTGAAAACGTCAATCGCGACGCCGGCTTGACCGTAGCATCGGGGGTCGGGCGAAGTCAAATGCCGCGCTGGTTCGGCCGTGTCGCGCCGCCGCGCGAACCGGGGGATTGTTCTTAGTCGATTTCCTCCGGGCGGCCGCTCCGCGCGGCCGCGGCCTTCGCCGCGGGCTTCGGCGCGTGACCGTTCCCGTTGCCGAAGCTGAGCGGCGGTTTGACCTCGAATTGGCGCTCGAGGCGCCCGCGGCGCTCCTTCCACCCTTCCTGGTACTCCAGCTCGTCCTCGTGCAGGGTCGCCGGCTGGCGTACGCCGTGCGCGTGACGGAACTGGATCGCGAGCTCGGAGGCGCGACGGCGCACCTCGTCCCACGGCGTGTAGAGGGCGAACTGGTCGGAGATCGCGCCGATCCGGCCCGTGTGGATGTTGCAGGAGAGCGTCATGCACGACAGGATCGGTCCCGACCAATAGGACGTCTGCGAGTTGATGGGCATCGGCAGGATGTGCAGGTTGTGAGAACCGCGGCAGTCGCCGGCGACCATGGGGCACGCCGCCCACGGCGACGTGATCTCGCCGGGCGCGGGCCAGTCACCCTGCGCGAACGCCACCATCACCGGATCGTCCTTGCCCCCGTAGGTGAACCCCTTTTTCGTCTTGATGTTGTGCAGCCGCTCCGCGGACACCACGTAGCCGAGCTGGTCCTTCTCGCTCCGCTCGTTCCGGCTCCAGATCCGCGCGACCACGAATCGCGAGGAGCGGCAGAGCCCCTCGATATCGTAGAGGTCCTCGGGCGCGCGGAGGGTGATGACCTTCTCCTGCAGCCCCTTGGCGAGATCCTCCATCTTGCCGTCGAGCGCCTTTTGGTCGCGTGGATGGGCGCCCGCCTCGATCGCCTGCGCCTTGGTGTCGAGGTCGACGATCTCCATGAGGTAGCCGCGCTTCATCTTGGACGACGCGATGACGAGGCCCGTGTTGAACCGGGGGAGCATGTACGCACCGGTGGCGTAGTAGTTGAACGCCATCGGCTCGGTCTTGTCGGCGTAGGAGACGACCACGGTCTGCGAAGGATTGTCCTTGCGAACCGGGAACGGCAGCGTCACCGTTGCCGGCCCCGCGCCCCGGAGGTTGCCGGTAAAGGCGTCGGCGACCAGGTCCTGGCCCGGACCGTAGAGACCGAGCTCCGTTGCCTTCCGCGCCCCCTCCTGCAGCGCGTCCCACATGAGCTCGTCCACCACGGACAGGTCCACGTGCTCGTCCACGATACCCGTGACGCCGATATCGTCGCCCGTGTGGGTGACGATCAGCGAGCTGTAGATCGTCCGGCCCTGGGAGACGTTGTTGTCGAGCACGTACTTGGCGATGACGGATTTCACCTCGTCGGCGGCGACGACGTGGCCGCCGACACCGCCGACGTCCGCCTTGGTCGCCTTCACGAACCGGCGGATCATCTCCGGACTCTTGGCGAAGATGTACGACTTGTAGGAAAAGATGTTCGGCGAGTTGGTCACCGGTATCTTCTCCGCCACTGTCTGCGGCAGTCCCTCCAGCTCGTTGCGGGACTGGTGATACTCGCTCATGGGAATCGGGGGTCGCCCCTGCGGGGGTCCGTAGCGCCTGGCGCCCATGCTCGGGCCTCCTTGCGAGAGGGATGAGGTTCGCGTACCGTTAGTGAGTCTACGAGGGGCGCTCGCGAAAGGTCAAGGAAGAAATTTAAGGCCATGAAATTACTTTCTCATGGGTCGCGCGAGGTCAGGCAGATGGTCCAGTGCCTGGAGCTGTACTACCGGCGTGCGCGCAGCCAGAAGGACATCGCCACGGCGCTCGGCGTCTCCGCCGCGACCGTCTCGCGCCTGCTCAAGCGCGCGTTCGACGAGGGGCTCGTGCGGGTCGAGCTGGATCTGCCGCGCACCGAAGAGCTCGAGACCGAGCTCGCGAAGCGGTTCGGGCTCCGCGACGCGATCGTCGTCGCGTCCGGCGGGCGCGGCGACCTCAAGGCGGAGCTCGGCGCCGCGGCGGCCGCGTACTTCGAAGCCACCGCGCGGAACGGGATGCGGATCGGGTTGTCGTGCGGCTTCACGCTCTACCAGACCATCCGCGCGCTCCGCGAGCGACGCTTCCGGAATCTCTCGCTGTACCCCCTCTCGGGCGAGAGCACGCTGAAGCTCGTGGACCTGTTCCCGAACACGCTCGTCGGCATGATGGCGGCCAAGTACCGGCCCCACGTGCGCGCGTACGCCCTGCCCGTCCAGCACCTGGCGTCGCTCCGGGAGATCGAGCGCGAGCGGCGGCGCCTGCTCCGCGACCGCGAGATCCGCGCCATCTACGAGGCGGCGCACACCGTGGACATCGCCCTCGTCGGCATCGGGCTCATCGCCGAGCAGACGCCCGGGTTCTGCTCGCTCGCGGAATCCTACGGGGTGAGCGTGCGCCGTCTGCGGCAGCTCGGCGTCGTCGGGGAGATCAACTACCAGCCCTTCGACGCCGACGGGCACATCGTGGACCGGCCGGAGCTGCGCGTCCTGTCACGCCGGATCCTGTCCGTCGAGGGCGACCGGCTGCAGGCGCTCTCACGCAGGCCGGACCGGCGGGTGATCGCGATCGCGGGCGGCCGCGGCAAGGTCGGGGCACTGCGCGGCGCGCTGCGGGGCCGGTTTCTGAACACGCTCGTCACCGACGCCGACGCGGCGGCCGCCCTGCTGGCCTCCTAGCCCGCCGGCTGGGTCGAGGCCTCCTCGAACGCGCCCATCCGTCTGAACTTCTCGTAGCGTTCCGCGACCAGGGTCTCCGGCGACTTGGCAGCGAGGTCGGCGAGCTGCGCGCGCACCGCCGCGCGCAGCCGTGCCGCCGCGTCGTCCCAGTTCCGGTGCGCGCCGCCGACGGGCTCGGGCACGATCGCGTCGATCACGCCCAGGCGCAGGAGCTCGGGCGCGGTCATCCGCATCGCTTCGGCCGCCTCGGGCGCCTTGGACGCGTCGCCCCAGAGGATCGCGGCGCACCCCTCCGGGGAGATGACCGAGTAGACCGCGTACTCGAGCATGAGCACGCGATTGCCCATGCCGACCGCCAGGGCGCCGCCGCTGCCCCCCTCGCCCGTCACGACGGCGACGATCGGCACGCGCAGGGCCGCCATCTCGCGCAGGTTGCGCGCGATCGCCTCGGCCTGGCCGCGCTCCTCGGCGCCGACGCCCGGATAGGCACCCGGCGTGTCGATCAGCGTAAGGAGGGGCTTGGCGAACCGCTCGGCCAGCGTCATGAGGCGGAGCGCCTTTCGGTACCCTTCGGGATGCGGCATGCCGAAGTTGCGCGCGATCTTCTCCCGCGTGTCGCGCCCCTTCTGGTGGCCGATGACGACGATCGAGCGGCCCTCGAACCGCGCGAGACCGCCCACGACCGCGGGGTCGTCGCCGAACACGCGGTCGCCGTGCAACTCGACGAAGTCGTCGAGCAGGAGCTTGAGCCAGTCGTTGGTATGCGGGCGCTTCGGATGGCGGGCGAGCTGCGTCCGCTGCCACGCGCTCAGGCCCGCGTAGGTCCGCTGCCGGAGCCGGTCGAGCCGCTCCTCCAGCTTCGCGATCTCGTCGCCCACCCGGAGCGGGTCGTCCTCCGCCCGGAGCGCCGCGATCCGGGTCTCCAGCTCGAGCAGGGGCTGCTCGAAGTCAAGCGCGTCCGGCATACTCCACCACCACCGTGCGGGCGCCGAGCACCGCCTCGACCTCGGCGATCAGCTCGGGCCCGCCGTCCACGGCGAGCCCGCGCGCGCGCACGACCACCTCCTGCCCGGGCAGGAGCACGTGCACGAACACCGGCACGCCGCCGGGATGCGCGTCGCACACCCGGCGGAGCTCCGCGAGGCTCCCCGCCGGATCGCCGTCGGCGCGCACCCGGACCCGACACGCGTTCGGCTCGCCCACCCCGGCGCGCGGCTGGAGCGACTGCTCGAGGAGGCGGATCTCCTCGACCAGCACGACGCGCCCCTTGTTGTCGCTCTCGTCCACGCGGCCGCGCACGACGATCGCCTCGCGGCCCCGGAGGAAGGGCGCCGACGCCTTGAACGGCTCCGGGAAGACCGTGAGCTCGACGGTGCCGGCCAGGTCCTCGAGGGTGGCAAATGCCATCCGGTTGCCGCTCTTGGTCGCGGTCTCCTTGAGCGTGACGACGTGCCCGAAGAGCAGCACGCGGGCGCCGTGGCTCCGGCTCCCGAGATCGGCGGTCGGCGTGATCCCCATCGACTCGATGAGGCCCTGATAGCGCGCCAGCGGGTGCCCGGAGACGTAGAAGCCGAGGACCTCCTTCTCGAACGCCAGGCGCTGGTCATCGGGCCACTCGTCGACGACGGCCGCGGGCTCCGGGCGCGCCGACGGCGTCGCCGGCAGGAGATCGAAGAACGACCCCTGCCCCTCGACCCGGTCCCGCTGCTGGCGCTGTCCAGCCTCGAGCGCGGCGTCGCAGTGCGCGAGCAGGTGCGCGCGCGTGAGGCCGAGCGAGTCGAACGCGCCCGCCTTGACGAGGCTCTCGATCACCCGCCGGTTGACCAGGCGCAGGTCCACGCGCGCGCAGAAGTCGTCGAGCGTCCGGAACGGCCCCTCGGTCGCGCGCGTCGCAAGGATGGATTCCATCGCGGCCTCGCCGACGTTTTTGATCGCCGCCAGCCCGAAGCGGATCGTGTCACCGGCCACGGTGAACCGGATGCCCGAGACGTTGACGTCGGGCGGCTGCACGGCGATTTCCATGGCGCGGCACTCTTCGATGTACTTCACGATCTTGTCGGTGTCGCCCATTTCCGAGGTCAGCAGCGCGGCCATGAACTCCACGGGATAGTTGGCCTTGAAGTACGCCGTCTGGTAGGCGACCAGCGCGTACGCCGCGGCGTGCGAGTTGTGGACGGCGATCCCGTTCGCGATGAAGCTCGCCGCGCCGGGGACCTCGAAGTCGTATGTCGGCTCCACCCCCTCCAGGGCGAAAGACTCCGGGGGAAACCATTCGATCGTCAGCGGGACGGGCTTGGCCAGGGTGGCTACAACATCATGGGGTGCCACGTCTGCCGCGTCCACCCAGCCGCGCTGCGTGAACACCGGATGGTCTGGCGTGCACCGAATCGTCATGCCGTTGGCCAGACGCAATCGGCCCACACGCCGCATGCCACTCGGTCGCACACCTCGCGCACCGTACGGCCCATCCTTCGTCAGAACCAAATCGCCGTCACGAATCTCGGTGATGGCCTTGCGAGTACCGTCCGCCATCTCGATCTGGCAGTCCCCACTTAAACATTTGTTGAAGCCGTAGCCCGCGAACTTCTCCATCAGCTCCCAGACGCGCTCGGCCTTGGGGCGCGCCGTGCCCCGCTCGGCGCAGCCGGCGAGGAACTTGTCGCGCTGCTTGCCCATGAGATCGCGGTCCTTCTTGCCCATGGCGCGCCGGAGCGTGTCCGCCTCGCCCATGGTGAAGCCCGCCATCTCCGAGGCGATCTGCATGATCTGCTCCTGGTAGACCATGATCCCGTACGTCTCGCGCGTGAACGTCTCCATCGCGGGATGCTCGTACGCGATCTTGGCGCGGCCGTGCCGGCGCGCGATGAAGTCGGGGATCAGCTCCATCGGGCCCGGCCGGTAGAGCGAGACCATCGCGATCAGGTCCTCGAGCCGCTCCGGCCGCAAGCCGCGGAGCGCCTCGCGCATCCCCGAGGACTCCAGCTGGAACACGCCGAAGGTCCGGGCGTCCGCGAGGAGCGCGTAGGCCTTGGGGTCGTCGAGCGGGACGGCCTCGAGGTCCACCTCGGTCCCGCGCGACTCCCGGATGAGCGCCACGGTGTTCGCCAGCACCGTGAGCGTCCGGAGGCCGAGGAAGTCCATCTTGAGAAGGCCGAGCTTCTCGATCGGCCCCATGGCGTAGCCCGTGATCAGCTCGGGCCGCTTGGGGTCTTTGTAGAGCGGGATGTGCTCGTCGAGCGGCGCGTCGGCGATCACGACCGCCGAGGCGTGGACGGAGGCGTGGCGCGTGCACCCCTCGAGCGCGCGCGCGATGTCCCACAGCTCCTGCACCGCCGGCTGACTCCTCACCATGTCGGCGAGCGGCGGCGACTTCTGGTTCGCCTCGTCGAGGGTGATGTTCAGCGGGAAATTCGGCACGAGCTTGGCGATCCGGTCGACCTCGGGGTACGTCATGCCGAGCACGCGCCCAACGTCGCGGATTGCGGCCTTGGCGCCGAGCGTGCCGAAGGTGATGATGTGCGCCACCCGGTCGCGCCCGTACTTGTCGGCGACGTAGCGGATCACCTCGTCGCGCCGGTCGTCGGCGAAGTCGATGTCCATGTCCGGCATCGAGACCCGCTCGGGGTTCAGGAAGCGCTCGAAGAGGAGCCCGTACCGGAGCGGGTCGATGTTGGTGATCCCGAGGCAGTACGCGACGAGCGAGCCCGCGGACGAGCCGCGGCCCGGCCCCACCGCGATGCCCTGCTGCCGCGCGAAGTGGATGAAGTCCCACACGACGAGGAAGTAGCCGGCGAAGCCCATCTTCTCGATGACCGCCAGCTCGTGCGCGAGCCGCGTCTCCGCCGCGTCGGGGGGCGTCGTCCCGTAGCGCCGCCGCAGTCCCTCGCGCGCCTGGTGCTCGAGGTAGCTCTCGAGCGTGTGGCCCTCGGGCGCCACGTATCGCGGCAGGTGGAACTGGCTGAACTCGAGCGTGAGGTTGCACCGCTCGGCCACGGCGAGCGTGTTGCGGCACGCCTCCGGGATCTCAGCAAAGACGCGCGCCATCTCCTCCGCGGACTTGACGTAGAACTCGCCGGTGCTGAAGCGCCAGTGGTTGGGATCGGTGAGCGCCGAGCCCGTCTGGATACAGAGCAGCGCCTCGTGCGCGCGCGCGTGGCCGGCGTCGAGGTAGTGGGAGTCGTTCGTTCCCGCGACCGGCGCGCCGATCGCCTTGGCGATGCGGAGGGTCTCGCCGGTGACGCGCACCTGCTCGTCGAGGCCGTGGGCCTGCACCTCCATGAAGTAGTGCTCGCGCCCGAAGACCTCCTGGTGCCAGCCCGCCGCCTGCCGGGCCCGCTCCGTCTCGCCGGCCGAGATCAGCCGGGACACCTCCGAGTTGAGGCACCCCGAGAGCACGAGCAGGCCGTCCGCGTGGGACGCGAGGAGCTCCTTGTCCACGCGCGGCTTGTAGTAGAAGCCCTCCAGGTACGCCTTGGAGACCAGCTTGATGAGGTTCCGGTAGCCGGCGAGGTTCCGTACGAGCACCGTGAGGTGGTTCGTGCCCTCGTAGCCGCCGTCCTGGGCGCCGCGCTCCTTCCGGCCGCCGGGCGCGACGTAGAGCTCGCAGCCGACGATCGGCTTGATGCCCGCCTTCTGCGCGGCGAGGTAGAAGTCCACGGCGCCGAAGAGATTGCCGTGGTCGGTAAGGGCGATCGCCGGGAAGCGGAGATCTTTCGCCTTCTGGACGAGCTTCTCGAGCTGGGCCGCGCCATCGAGCAGGCTGTACTCGGAGTGGACGTGCAGGTGGACGAAGTCAGAATGCTGCATTACCTACTCTCGAGCCATTGAAGCGTCGGCTTGGCCGTCGAACGGCCTCACCTCCTACTCCCACTCAATCGTTGACGGGGGCTTCGAGGAGATGTCGAAGACCACCCGGTTCACGCCCTTCACCTCGTTGATGATGCGGTTGGAGATCCGCCCGAGCAGGTCGTAGGGCAGCCGCGCCCAGTCGGCGGTCATTGCGTCCTGGCTCATGACCGCGCGCAGCGCCACGACGTGGGCGTAGGTGCGGAAGTCGCCCATCACGCCGACGGTCCGGATCGGCAGCAGCACCGCGAAGGCCTGCCACACCTCCCGCTCGAAGCCGGCGGCGCGCACCTCCTCCTGCACGACGGCGTCGGCCGCGCGGAGGATCGCGAGCCGGTCGGCGCTCACCTCCCCCAGCACGCGGATGGCGAGTCCCGGCCCCGGGAACGGCTGGCGCCAGACGATCTCGGGCGGCAGCCCCAGCAGCTCGCCGAGACGGCGAACTTCATCCTTGAAGAGCTCGCGCAGTGGCTCGACGAGCTTGAACTGCATCGTCGGAGGCAGCCCGCCGACATTATGGTGCGTCTTGATCGTCGCCGACGGTCCTTTGAACGACACCGACTCGATCACGTCCGGGTAGAGCGTGCCCTGCGCGAGCCACGGGATCCGGCCGAGCTTCTTCGATTCGTCCTCGAAGACCTCGATGAAGGTCGTCCCGATGCGCTTGCGCTTGATCTCGGGATCCGTCACGCCGCGCAGAACATCGAGAAAGCGGCGGGTTGCGTCGATATGGATCAGATTGATCTTGAAGGCGTCCCGGAACGTGTGGACGACCGACTCGGCCTCCCCCTGCCGGAGCAGGCCGTTGTCCACGAACACGCACGTGAGCTGATCGCCGACCGCGCGATGCACGAGCGCGGCGACGACCGAGGAGTCCACGCCGCCGGAGAGCGCGCACAGGACCCGGTCCTGCCCCACCCGCTCCCGGATCGCCTCGACGGTCGTGTCGATGAAGCCGGCCATGGACCAGGTGCGACTCAGGCCGCAGACGCGGAGGAAGTTGTCGAAGATCCGTTGCCCCTGCGGCGTGTGAACGACCTCGGGGTGGAACTGGACGGCGTAGAGCCGCCGCGCCTCGTCGGCCATCGCGGCGACGGGACAATTCGGCGTCGTCGCCAGCGCCGCGAATCCCTTCGGCGGGCGCAGCACCGTGTCGCCGTGGCTCATCCAGACGGTGACGCGCCCCGTCTCCTCGGGCTCGACACCTTCGAGCAGCGGGCTCGCACCCGTCAGGGTGATCTCCGCCCGCCCGTATTCGCGCCGCTCCGCCGGGACGACGTGGCCGCCCAGCAGGTAGCCCATCGCCTGCATGCCGTAGCAGATGCCCAGGACAGGAACGCCGCGCTCGAAGAGCGTCCGGGACGGCAGCGGCGCGCCGTCGTCGTAGACGCTCGACGGGCCGCCCGAGAGGACGAAGCCCTTGTACTCACCGGACTCGAGCAGCGGCTCGATGGGCTGGGCACAGGAGAGGATCTCCGAGTAGACGCCCATGTCGCGGATGCGGCGGGCGATCAGCTGCGTGTACTGCCCGCCGAAGTCGAGGACCGCTATCTTCTCCACCGCGCTCAGCGCGGGCGCCCGAGCTTCTGAGCCTGCTGGAAGACCTTGCCTTCCGTCTTGATCGTCGGCGCGATGATGAGCTCGGTCTGCTGGAGCTCACGAATCGTGCGCGCCCCCACGGAGCCCATGCACGTGCGGATCGCGCCCACGAGGTTCAGCGTGCCGTCCTCGGTGAACGCGGGCCCGAAGAGGATCTGCTCCAGCGGGCCGGCGATGCCGACGCGGATGCGCGTGCCGCGCGGCAGGTTCGCGTGCGGCGTCGCCATGCCCCAGTGATAGCCGCGCCCCGGCGCCTCGACCGCCCGCGCGAAGGCGGAGCCGATCATCACGGCGTCGGCGCCGGCCGCGAAGGCCTTGCACACGTCGCCGCCCGTCGTCATGCCGCCGTCGGTCACGATCGGGACGTACCGGCCCGTCTGCTTGTGGTGGAAGTCCCGAGCCGCCGCCGCGTCCGCCGTCGCGGTCACCTGCGGCACCCCGATGCCGAGCACCTCACGGCTCGTGCACGCGGCGCCCGGGCCGACCCCGATCAGCATCGCGTCGACGCCGCAGTCCATGAGCTCGACGCACGCCTCGTAGGTGACGCAGTTGCCGATGACGAGGGGAATGGCGAGCGACTTCTTGAGCTTGCGGAAGTCCACCGACTGGTACTCGGAGGAGACGTGGCGGGCCGTCGTGACGGTCGACTGGATGACGAAGATGTCGGCGCCCGCTTCCTGCGCGATCTGGGCGAATCGCGCGGCGCGCTGCGGGATCGAGGAGACGACCGCGGGTCCCCCGCCCTTCTTGACCTCGCGGATGCGCTGGTGAATCAGCTCTTCCTTGATCGGCTCGCCGTAGATGGACTGGATGATCTTCGTCGCCTCTTCCTGGCTCGCCGACACGATCCGCCCGAGGACCTCATCGGGATTCGCGTAGCGGGCGAAGATGCCTTCCAGGTTGAGGACCGCGAGGCCGCCGAAGCGGCCCATCTCGATCGCGAGCCGCGGGCCCACGACGCCATCCATGGCGGCGGCGATGATCGGGAGCTCGTAGCGCTGGCCGCAGAGCTCCCAGGAGATATCCACGTCGTTGGGGTTGACCGTGAGCGTGCCGGGAACGAGAGCGATGTCGTCGAAGCCGTACGCCACCCGCGCCTTGCGCCCGCGTCCGACCCACATCCCCATCGCCGACCCCCCGGTGCGAGTGCGCTGCACGCGATCACCAAATATAGTGATCGCGGGCCGTCTCTATACCAGATTTGGTGCAGTATAGCGGCCCGCGGTACCCCTGTCAAACGCGCCCCGACGGCTCAGCCCGCGTGGTGATGCTCCCAGAGGAGGCGCAGCCCCTCCAGCGCCAGATGCTCGTTCGTCACCTGGAACGCGCGCACCGCCGAGGCGACGACGGAGACGAGACCTCCGGTCGCGATCACCTTCGGCTCCCCGTCCATCTCCGCGCGCATGCGCTCGACGAGGCCGTCGATCAGCGCGGCCCAGCCGTAGACGAAGCCCGACTGCATATTCGTCACGGTGTCGCGACCGATCGCGTCCTTGGGACGCACGAGCGCGACGCGAAAGAGCCGCGCGGCGCGGTCGATCAGCGCGTCCGCCGCGGTGGCGAGGCCCGGGGCGATCGCGCCGCCGATGAACTCGCCGCGCGCGTTGACACAATCGAAGGTCGTCGCGGTGCCGACGTCGACGACGATGAGCGGCGGCCCGTACAGGGCCCGGGCCGCGTACGCCTTCACGGCGCGGTCGGCGCCGACCTCGCGCGGATTGTCCACGGCGAGGGGAATGTCGGTGTTGACGCCGGACTCGACGCTGAACGGCGTGAGGCCGAAGTACTGCTCGGCCATCCACTCGAGCGTCTGCTGGACCGGGGGCACGACGTTCGAGATCGCGACACCGCGGATCCGGGTGGGCTCGAGACCGCGGGCCCGAAGGAGCGTCTCGATGAAGACGCCGTACTCGTCCGCGGTCTGCTCGCGCCGGCTCGTGAGCCGCCAGGCGGTGAGCAGACGCGCGCCGTCGAAGACGCCGATCTTCGTGTTCGTGTTGCCGACCTCAAGCGCCAGCAGCATCCGTCTCCCCCGTCCGGACCTCGCCCGCCTCGAGCTCCCCGGAGACGATGCGCCGCACGCGTCCGCCGTCGTCCACGAGCAGCGCGCCGGCCTCGTCGATGTCCACCGCGGTGCCCGCGACCCCCTCGACGCTCACGCGGCGGCCGAGCGTCTCCGTGCGCGCGCGCCAGGCATCCCGGACGGCCCCGAACCCGTCACCCTCGAGCCGCGCGCGCCACCGGTCGAAGGCCTCCAGCAGCGCCTCGAGGACCGTGTCTCGCCCGGGCGCGCGGCCCGTCTCCAGCAGCACCGACGTCGCCCGGTCGGCCAGCGCCTCGGGAAAGGCGCGCTGCGCGAGGTTCACCCCGATCCCGATGACCACGCAGGGCCCCGCCGCGTCACCCGGTCGCGACTCGAGCAGGATACCGGCGACTTTCCGGCCGCGCGCCAGCACGTCGTTCGGCCACTTGAGCCGCGGCGTGAGCCCCGTCGTGGCTTCGAGCGCCTCGGCGACGGCGACGGCGGCGACGAACGAGAGCTGAGGCAGCGCGGCGGCGGCGAGCCGAGGGCGGACCAGCAGCGAGACGAGGACACTCGCGCCCGGCACGTCGTGCCACCCCCGCCCGCGCCGCCCGCGCCCGCTCCGCTGGGTGTCGGCGACGACGACCGTCCCGTCCGCGGCGCCCGCCGCCGCCAGCCGGAACGCCTCGGACTGCGTCGAGTCCACGGTCGCCAGGCGCACGATCGTGCGCGTCATCACGCGCCCGCGAGCCAGCCGAGGCTCGCCACGAGCTTGGCGCGGCGCGCCTCCTCGGCGGCCAGCTTCTCCCGCTCCTTCTCCACGACCTCGGCGGGCGCCCGCTCGACAAACTCCGGGCGCGTGAGCTTCGCGCGCGTGAACCCGATCGCCTCCTCGGCGCGCCGGATCTCCTTGTCGAGACGCTGGCGCTCGGCGTCGAGGTCGACGAGCCCTTCGAGGGCGACGTAGATCTCGGTCTCCCCCACGACGCCGAGCGCGGAGGCGCGCGGGCGGGTTGCGGCGGGGTCGACGCCGAGCCGGCAGCGTGCGAGTGCCTCGACCAGCGCGCGCGCGCCGCCGAGCAGCTTTCTGTGCGCCCGTGCGGGCCGCACCATCGCGTCCAGCATCACGGCGGGCGAGATGCGCATCTC
>JBOHQB010000030.1:0-3443 GCA_050731995.1 Candidatus Rokuibacteriota bacterium | reverse complement strand
GCTCCGACACGGTCAATCGGGACACACCGAGCCGATCGGCAAGTTCAGTCTGCGTCATCTCCAGCGCAGGCAGCACGTCATGGAGCAGGACATCGCCGGGGTGCGTGGGCCTCCGGTTAGGATCTCTCAAGCTGCGCATCAGTGATAATCCTCCAAGTTCGCCGGTGCCTCCAGGAGGTGCTGGCGGCCCTGCCGTCGGCGCTCGCGGCCGTGCACGAGTAGTCAGACCCGACGAGACCTCAGGGCCGCACGGCGGGCGCCTCCATCGTCATCCCCCGCGCGCGCCACATCAGGTAGAGCTCGAGATCGACGAGCTCGGGGGCGCCGTAGTCGTACAGCTCGGCGCGAATCCCGACGAGGCAGTTGCGCAAGCGCCGCTGGAGCGAGCCGAGGCCTTGCCACTCCAGCCGGTAGATCGGGTACCCGGTCGGGTGCGCCTGTGGAATCACGTTACCCGCGAGCTGCCGGCCCCAGTGATCGTCGTGACACTGGCTGCAGGCGAGGTTGAGCTGGCCCTGGCGGCGGTGGAAGGCGGCGCGGCCGGCGTCGAGGAACGGCTGCGTGCGCGCGTCGATCGTGACGCCGATCGGCAGGCCGCGCGACTGGCGCACGACATAGGCGGTCAGCGCGAGCAGCTCGCGGCTTTCCCAGGCGAGCGGCGGCGCCTGCTGCCGGTCCGCGCGGCACAAGGTGATGCGCTGCTCGAGGCTGACCGGCCGTCCCCGCGCGGCGTCGAACGACGGGTGCCGCGCGGCCACGCCCTTCATGCTGGCGCGCGCGTCGCTGTGGCAGTCGGCGCAGGCGCGGCCGGTGGCGCCGGCCTTCCGGCTCCAGAGCGCCCCGCCCTCGAGCACCCAGAGCATGCCGGGATTGGCGGTGTCGTCGTCCTGCATCGCGCGGGTCTCGCGGCTCATGAAATCGTAGCCGGAGCGGCGGTCGGCGAGCGGGATCTCGCCGGCGAAGGCCGACGCCGCGAGCACGACCACGCACGCCGCGGCGCCGAGTCCGAGCACTACAGGCCGAATCGGGTGGTCGAGGAGCGCCACGGCTTTGCCGGGGCGCGACGAGCGCTGGGGGTGTAGGGAGCCATCTTCGGGGCCCCCTACTCCACAAAGAGCGGGGAAGACTCCGTCATCGAAAAGCCGTTGTCGCCGGTCCAGTGGAACGCCAGCATGCCGCTCTCCGTGGCGACCGTCGAGAACACGATGAACGGATTCGCCGCGATCGCCGGGTGGAGCTCGGCGCGGAAGACTTCCGTGCCGTTGTAGGTGCAGACGAACCGTCTGATGATGTCGCGCGGGATCACCGCGCCGAGCTGGGTGCGACGATACCCGGTCTCCATCGCGTGCGAGACGAGCGTCTTGATCTCGATGACCTCGCCGCGCTTGGCCCGGGCCGGCACGTTGATCAGCGCGCTCGCCACGGCTAGATCCCGTCTTCCAGACACGCGGCGAGGGTGACCACGATGCCGGCGCTGTCGGACCAGAACGAGCCATCGCTCAGCTCGCAGATCGCGACCACGTTCTGCGAGTCGGCGAGCCGGACACGGGTCGCGACCTTCGCCCGGCCGGCGCGCGGCCCGAGGTGGAAGCTCACGACGTTGGGCTGGGGGTTCTTTTCCGTGAAGACGTGCACGGCCCTCACGTGCTGGGCCTCGGTCATCGGGCTCTCGACGATGACTGTGAGCGGCACGGCGTTGCCGTTCTCGATGAGCGGCGGCAGGTCGAGCTTCACCTTGCCGGGGGTGACCCGCGCCCCACCCACCACCTTGCGGATGGCCTCCTGCATCTCGGCGGGAGTCGCACGGGCGGGCACGACCGCGAGGACTGACCCGAGCCCCAGGCCGGCCGCGGCGCCGCCGGCAGTCTTCAAGAAGTCGCGGCGCGCGGTTCGTCGCTCCATTCAGTCCCTCAACGTCATCAAGAAGGCCACCACGTCCTCGATCTGCTCAGCGCTGAGGACCGGCTTGCCACGCCAGGCCGGCGCCACTCGCACGAGCCCCTCGGAGCGATGATACGCCGGCATGATCGTCGCCGGATTGATCCGGCTGGAATCGACTATCCTGAGCCGTAGCTGGCCCTCGGACCAACGCGTGCCGGCTCCCCGGAGATCGGGCGCGAGATTGCCCTGGAACCGCTCCTCCGGAAACGGCCCGCTGTGACAGAGCAGGCACAGACCGACCTGACGGATGGCGACGATCGCGCGGCCATGCACAGGATCGCCCTTGGCACCGGTGAGCGACTCCGGCATCGCGTCCTGTCCATGCGCCACACCCAGCATGCAGAAGGCCGCGAGGATCGCGGCCGGCAACGACCTCACCCGAACACCTCGTCGGCGATGGTGCGGAACCAGGCCTCCGCCAGCACGGCCTCGGCCGCGCGCGTCGCGCGCGGCGCGCCCGCGGGGCTGACGCCGCCGGAGCCGGGGACCTCGGCGAGCTGCCCGCTCGCGGAAGGCTGGTAGACGCCGGCCACCGAGATCCCGTAGTCGGGCGCGACCAGGCTATAGCAGGTGTTGATCAGCTTGGGGGCGGACGGCGTCGCGCCCGTGAGGATCCGCGCGACGGCCGCCGCGCACGTCTTGGCCTGCGAGTTCGCGGCGAAGGCCGATTTCGGCATCGCGCCGGCGATCGCAGCGTCCCCGATGACGTGGATGCCAGACTGCAGCTTCGACTCGAACGTCACCGGATCGATGGGGCACCAGCCGCTGCGGTCGGCAACGCCCGCGGCCTCCGCGATGCGGCCGGCCTTCTGCGGCGGGATGACGTTGGCCACCGTCGCCTGGTGGCGGCCGAAATCGGTCACGAGCGTGCCGGTTGCGGCGTCCACCGAGGTGACGTTGCCGCCCTTGGACAGCGGCACCCACTCGAGCAGCCCCGGGTACAGCTCGGCCCAGGCGGCCTGGAACAGCCGCTGCTTGGAGAACGCGTCCTTGGCGTCGAGGATGATCAGCTTGGACTTCGGCTTCTTCGTCTTGAGATAGTGCGCGATCAGGCTCGCGCGCTCGTAGGGCCCGGGTGGGCAGCGGAACGGATTCGCGGGCACCGAGATGACGACGAGCCCGCCGTCGTCCATGGCTTCGAGCTGCCGGCGCAAGAGCAGCGTCTGCTCGCCCGCGCGCCAGGCGTGTGGCATGTGCGCGGCTGCTGCCTCGTCGTACCCGGGGAGCGCGCCCCAGCGGAGGTCGATGCCGGGCGCCAGCACCAGCCGGTCGTACGGCAGGCGCGTGCCGTCCGCGAGCGTGACCGAGCGCGCGGCGGCGTCGACGGCGGTCGCGGTCCCGCGGGCGAGCGCGATGCCGTCAGCCGCGACGCGCTCGTAGGTGAACTGCTGCGCGCTCAGCTCTCGCAGGCCGCCGATCACGACGTTACTGAACGGGCAGGCGGTGAATGTCGTGTTTGCCTCGACCAGCGTCACCGCGATGCGCGGGTCGGTTTGCCGGAG
>JBOHQB010000029.1:0-9361 GCA_050731995.1 Candidatus Rokuibacteriota bacterium | reverse complement strand
TGGCGGGAGAGCGGTGTGGGGCGCGAGAGGACGAAGGTCTCCACGGACGGGTGGTTGATGCCGCGCTTCTTGAGCCTCTGCACCACGCGCGCGCGCGCCTCGTCCGCGTCCTTGACGAGACCGGCGCGCTCCTCGCGCTCCTTGTAGCTCTTGGGGAAGTTGCCCTTGAGGAACTTGTCGACGCGACGGAGGATGGGCGCGAAGGCGCCGCCGGCGAAGCGCTTGTTCTCCTCGTAGAGGAGGCCGAGCGTGATGAAGTGCGGCGACTCGAACTGGAACTGCCAGTCCTCCTCCGTGGAGGACGGCTCCTGCTCGACGAGCGCGCGGTACATCCGGATCACCTCGAGCGACTTCTCCTTGAGGTTGTGCGCCTTCTCGGTGTTGAGCGGCAGGACCTGGAAGGCGACCTCGGGCTCGACGACCAGGATGGCGGGGACGAAGTCCGCCTTCAGCTTGTCGAGAGCGACGCGGCGGTGGTTGCCGTTCGGCGTCCAGTAGACGCCGGGCTTCGGCGACACGACGACGATCGGGTCGATGAAGCGCTCGAGCTTCTTCACCGCCTCGGTGAGCCGCTTGACGTGCGTGGGCGAGACGTCCCGCTGGTACGGGCTCGACTCGACCTTCGTCCGCGGCAGCAGGCAGAAGATCTGCCAGTGGTCCCCCACGGGTTCCTGGTAGACGGCGAGCACGTGGCCGCCGTCGCGCGTCACCTGCTCGGCGAGCGCCGCCGCCGCCCGCGGCGGGTCCTTGTCGGGATAGACCGAATAGTCCGCCATCGTCAGGCCGCCGCCGGCGCCGCGCGTGCCGGCCGACGCCGGAGCGCCAGGTCCCGGACGCTCCCGTAGATGCCCGAGGGCAGGAAGATGATGAAGAGGACCAGGAGGAGGCCGTAGATCGTCTCCGCCATGCCGATGAACTTCACGCCGAACACGACGCGCAGGTACTCGGCGAGCGCGATCGTGAGCGCGGTCCCGACGGTCGGCCCCAGCATCGAGTACATCCCGCCGAGCACCACCGCGAAGACGATGCGGAGCGAGACCCCGACGCCGGCCAGCGTCTCCGGGCTCACGTAGGTCATGTACTGAGCGTACACGACGCCGCCAGCGGCGGTCAGGGCCGCCGAGAGCGCGGTGATGGCGAGCTTGAACCGCGTCACGTGGATGCCCACCGACGCGGCCGCGGTCTCGTCCTCGCCGATCGCCTCCATCGCCGCCCGGGCCATCGAGCGGTCGAGGCTCCGCCACACCCACAGGCCTCCGAGCCAGACGACGAGGGACGCGTAGTAGAAGACGCGCTTGTCGGCGTACTGGACCGCGAGCAAGCTGTCGTGCCCGGCGGGCTTCAGCGTGAGCCCGAGCGAGCCGCCCGTCCAGTCACGCTCGGCGATGATCAGGAGCCGTACGACCTCGCCGACCGCCAGCGTGACGAGGGCGAAGTAGTGGCCGACGATCCCAAAGCGCGAGCACGGGTAGGCGACGACGAGCGCGAGCGCCACGGCGGCCGCCATCGCGACGACGACGCCCAGCCACGGCGTGAGGCCGAAGAAGTTCCAGAGGAGCGTCCCCGTGTAGGCGCCGACCCCGAGGAACGCGCCGTGCCCGAGCGAGACGAGGCCGAAGCGCCCCATGAGCGACCAGGCGCCGCCGATGAAGGACCAGATGAAGATCTGGACCGTCACGAACACGACGTAGTCGCCCTTGCCGCCCATCGGGACCCAGGGCAGCGCCGCGAGGACCAGGAGGAGCACGGCGGCGCCGGCGCGCGGGCCCGTCACTGGCGCCTCGCGAAGATCCCGCCCGGGCGGATGAACATGAGGACGATGAAGAGCGCGAAGGCGATGACGTAGCCCATCTCCGTCGACCACGCCACGCCGCCGATCGAGATGATCTCGCTCAGGATGAACGAGGCGACGAACGCGCCGACCATGTTCCCGAGCCCGCCGAGCACGCAGATCATGAAGGTGATCGGGCCGAAGGCCGCCCCGAAGTGCGGATGCACCGAGTACTGGATGCTGAGGAGCGCGGCCGCCACGCCCGCCAGGGCGCCGCCCACCGCCGAGGTCACCACGTAGATGCGCTGGGGGCTCGCGCCCATGAGCGCCATCGCGCCCCGGTCCTGCGACACGGCCCGGATCGCGGTGCCGATGTAGGTCCGGGTGAGGAACAGATAGAGGCCGAGCATGACGAGGACGGCCAGGACGAACGCGAGCAGGCGCGAGAACGAGACGAACATCCCGCCGACCTCGATCGTCGGCAGCGTGAGGCGGATCGAGCGATGGTCGGTCGTCCAGAGGAACGTGGCCAGCGACTGGACGAGGAAGAGGAGGCCGCCGGTCGCGAGGAGCTGGTTGACCGGCGGGCTCGCCAGGATCGGCGTGATGATGAGCAGGTGCACCGCGATGCCGAGGAGCACGCCGAGCGCCACGCCCCCGAGCATTCCGAGCCAGAGGGGCCAGCCGTAGACCATGACGAGGAAGTAGACCTGGTACATGCAGAGCATCACGAGGTCCACGTACACGATCCAGACGATGTCGAGGACGCCGAAGATCAGGTTGAGGCCGAGCGCCAGCAGCGCGAGCACGCCGCCCAGCAGCACGCCGTTCAACGCGGCCTCGGCGAGGAGCAGCGGGTTGTTGACGACGAGGTCGAAGAGGCCCGTCACAGGCCGACGTACGCCTTTCGCACGAAGTCCTGCTCGCTGAGCTCCTCGGCGCGTCCCTCCATCCGGACGCGTCCCACCTCGAGCAGGTACGCCCGGTCGACCAGCTTCAGCACCTGTCGCACGTTCTGCTCGACGATGAGGATCGTGTAGCCCTCCTCGCGGATGCGCCGGATCAGGTCGAAGAGCCGCAGCACCAGTACGGGCGCCAGGCCCATGGAGGGCTCGTCGAGCAGGATCAGCTTCGGGCGCGACATGAGCGCGCGTCCGATCGCGAGCATCTGCTGCTCGCCGCCCGAGAGGCTGCCGGCGCGCTGGCGCTGGCGCTCGGCGAGGACCGGGAAGAGCGCGAAGACGCGCTCCACGCTCTCGCCGTAGTGACGGCGCGCGGCGGGCAGGAACGCGCCCATCCGGAGGTTGTCGAAGACGGAGAGCGCGGGAAACAGCCGGCGGCCCTCCGGCACATGGGCGATGCCGTGGGCGACGATCTCGTGAGCGGGGCGGCCGGCGAGGGCGGCGCCCTCGAAGACGAGGCCGCCCGCGCGCGGCGCGATGACACCGGAGATCACGCGCAGCAGCGTCGTCTTGCCGCTGCCGTTCGGCCCCACCACCGCAACGGCCTCGCCGCGCGCGACGCGCATGCTGACGTCCCACAGCGCGGTGAAGTGGCCGTAGCCGGCGGTGATCGCGGACAGCTCGAGCATGGTCGGCGCGCCGGTCCCGGTCATGCGAGGACGATCCGCTCGCCGAGGTATGCCTCGATCACCTTCGGGTCCTCGGCGACCTGGGCCGGGGTGCCCTCGGCGATCTTCTCGCCGTGGTCGAGCACGACGACACGGTCGACGACGCGCATGAGCGTTGCCATGATGTGCTCGACCCAGACGATCGTGATCCCGAGCTCGCCCCGGACGCGGCGGAGCATGTCGGCCGCTCCGGCCATCTCCGTGGGGTCGAGGCCGCCGAGGCTCTCGTCGGCGAGGAGGAGCCTGGGGCCGGTGGCGAGGGCGCGCGCCAGCTCGAGCTTCTTGAGCCCGCCCGCGCCGAGGAGCGTGGGAGCGGCGCCGGCGTCGCCGGGAAGCCCGACGAGCGTGAGGATCTCCCGCGCGCGGCGGCGCGCGTCGGCCTCCGCGAGTCGCTCCGAGGCGCCATAGTGCGCGGCGACCGCGACGTTCTCGAGGATCGAGAGCTTGCGGAACGGGCGCGGGATCTGGAAGGTGCGCGCGATGCCCTGGTGGCAGATCGCGTCGGGCGTGGATCCGAGGATCTCGGCGCCACGGAAGCGGATCGAGCCGGCCGTCGGCGTCAGCGCCCCCGAGACGCAGTTGAAGCACGTGGTCTTGCCGGAGCCGTTCGGGCCGATGAGGCCGAGGATCTCGCCCTCCCGCACCTCGAACGAGACGTCGGCGAGGGCGGTGAAGCCCCCGAACCGCTTGGTCAGCTTGTGAACGCTCAGCATGGCGACAGGGGAGGTTCGGAGGGGGTCTGTCTCAGAGGAGCTCGCGGCAGGGGAGGTTCGGAGGGGGTCTGTCTCAGACCCCCTCCGACTTCATTGGCCGGGTGCGCCGTCAACCGACGACCGCTGCCGCGCTGCCTACTTCGCGAAAAACGGCGAGGACGCCGGCAGCAGCACGGGCGGCTGGGCCATGCTCGCGATGACCGGTGGATAGACGTGCTTGAACACACCGTCCACGATCTGGAAGACGGCGACGAACGCGCGCATGTTCTGGCCGGCCATCTGGTGTCCCGGCGGGTGGAACTTCACGCCGTAGCCCTGCATCGTGCCACCCTCGGGAATGTCGGTTTCGCGTGCGGCCTTGGCGAGCGCGTCCGGGCCGAAGCCCCCGTGCTTCTGGATGGCACGCGGCAGCACATCGTTGAGCAGCACCCACATGTTGTTGAAGCCCATCGAGACGTGGGGCGCCACCTGGCCGGTGGGGATATTGGGCTCGAACGCCTTGTAACGCTTGAGCATCTCCTGCGTCAGCTCGGCTACGCCGGGCTTGAGTTTGTTGGGATCGACGAGCTGGGAGGCGGGCGGATCCGTCGTATTGAACCCCTCGACGTCGGTCCCGAACGCCTCCTTCAGTTTGGCGAGCTGGCTATGGCCGGCCCCGTGCCCGATGTAGATCTTCACCCGCAGCCCCTGCTCCTTCGCTTGGCGCAGGAACAGCGCGATGTCGGGGTTGTAGCCGGTGTGGAAGATGACGTCGGGCCGCGCCGCGCGGAGCTTGGTCACGAGCGACGAGAGGTCGGGCGCCTGGGCCGAGAAGCCCTCCTTGAGGACGAGGTTCATGCCCAGCTTCTTCCCCTCGGACTCGTTGGCGGCGGCGACGCCGGCCCCGTAGGGGCCGTCCTCGTAGATGATGGCCGCGCGCACGTCCTTGACCGCCTTCTGGAGCTTGCCCTGGGCGTTCGCCGCCACGTATTGCACCGTCGCCTCCCCGAAGAGGCTGCCGTTCGGCTGCGCGCGGAAGGTGTACTGGAGGTTCCGATCCTTAAGGGCCGCGTCGGCGATGGCGGTCGTGATCCAGAGGAAGCGCTTCTGCTTGTCCACCTTCTCGGCGAGCGGCACCGCGTGGGCGCTCGAGTAGATGCCCGCCAGGATGTCCACCTTCTCGACGTTGAGCAGCCGCTCGGCCTCGTTGATGGCGGCTTCGGTCTTGGACTGGCTGTCGCCGTCGACCTGGACGATCTTGTACTTGCCCATGACCCCGCCGCGCTCGTTGACGTAGTCGATGATCATCTTGGCGCCGCGGTAACAGTTGAGCGAGCCCGCCGCCGAGAAGGGGCCGCTGTGGTCGTAGAGGAGCCCGATCTTGATGGTCTGAGCCTGGGCGTCGGCGGCACGGTGCCCCGCCGCGAAGGCGACGAGGGCGCCGACGAGCGCCAGCGCCAGCACGATCCGCAGTGATTTCATGGTGACGAGCCTCCCCGGTCGAAAAAGTGGGGCTGACTGTAGCACGCGGGCCCGGTGCCGTCCATCCAGTGATCGTCCATCGGCCTCAGCGCGGCTCGGCCGTCTTGCGGGCCAGCACGAGCCACTCCCGTCCCTGCCGTCCCTGCGGCGAGCGGAGCGGGGGCTCCGCGCGCTCGATCCTGAACGGCGGCACGAAGCATCGACGGACGTGGGCGCGCGTCACCTCGAAGGGCGGGCCGGCCGTGAAGGCGCGGAGCGGGAAGAAGCAGGCGAGGAGCCAGCCGCCGGGGCGCAGCACGCGCCCGAGGGTGCGGACGTACTCGGCTCGCCGCCGCGGGTCGATGGCGCAGAAGCACGTGTACTCCCACACGCCGTCAAACGCGTTGGCAAAGTCGCGGTCGAGCGTGAAGAGATCGCGCCGGAGGAACTCCACGCTGACGCCGTCGCGGTCCGCGAGCTCGCGCGCCTCTTGCACCGCCGCCGCTGCCCAGTCCACGGCGACGACGTCGTAGCCGCGCCGCGCGAGGAGACGCGCGTCGTGGCCGCGGCCGCATCCCGGCACGAGCACGCGCCCCCGCGGCGGCGGCGTGCGCTCGAGCACGTCCACGAGCGGCGGCGCCGGGCCGCCGAGCTCCCACCCGTCGCCGTGCTGCGCGTAGAGGTCCTCCCAGAACGCGGGCGCGCTCACAGAGGCCAAGTGAGCCCCTCGAAGTCCGCGATCGCGCGCTCGGCCCCCGCCGCGGTCAGCTCGGCCGCCGAGTGCGCGGTGGTGACGCCGATCGCGCGCATACCCGCGGCGCGCGCCGCGTGGACGCCGACGACCGAGTCCTCGAAGACGACACACGCCTCGGGCCGGACCGCGAGCGCCTCGGCCGCCTGGAGATAGACCTCCGGGTCGGGCTTGCCGCGCCGGACGTCGTCGGAGGTGACGATCACCTCGAAGTGGCGCCGGAGGTCGAGCTCGGACAGCAGCCGCTCGGTGTCGTAGCGCGACGCCGAGGTGCCGACGGCGCGCGGGACGTCGCCGCGCGCCAGCGCCGCCAGGAACTGCGGCGCGCCCGCGATCGGCAGGAGCCCGCGCCGCACGAGGCGCACGTAGTGGTCGCGCTTGAGCCGTGCGAGGCGGAGCGCCTCGCCGTCGGGCAGGCGTCGTCCGAGCAGGAGCTCGACCGCCTCTTCGGAGGGCCGACCGATCGTGAGCCGCCAGAAGTCGGCCGGCGGCACCACGCCGACGTCGGCCAGCATCGCCCGCCAGGCCTCGCGATGGTGCGCACCCGAGTCGATCAGCACGCCGTCCATGTCGAAGACGACCGCGCGCGTGGCGGCCCGGGGTCGTGTCATGTACGGACTAACGGAGCCGATACAGCGGAGCGAGGGCGCGGAACGTCTCGAGCGCCGCCGAGCGGTACTGCGCCTCCGTCCAGCGCGCCGCCTCGGCCGAGGCGACCGCGCGCCCGAGCACCAGCTGGCCGTCGCGGGTGCGCGTGAGTCGGTCGGCGAGCTCGGCGAACCGCTCGGGCGTGAGGTTGTCGAGCGACACGGCCGGCGACTCATCGTGCTCGTTCTCGAACCACGCGAGCCCCCGCATCCGGCGCAGCACGGGTCCGAGGCGCCCGGCGTTCCGGCGCCACGCCGTGGCAAACCGCCGCTTGTCGGCGTGCTCCGGACCGATCTCGAACAGGAAGCGGACGCAGTTGCGCGAGACGGCGACCTTGAAGTGGCCGTGCTTCTTGTAGCCGCGCCGGTCCGGGCCGAAGGCGACCCAGGTGTCGTCGGGCGGATTCACGGTGCGCCGCGCGTGCTTGGCGACGTGCGTGAACGTCTCGCCGCCGGTCGCGCGGCTCACGCCGGGTGCCAGGCTCCGGCCCAAGGCCTCGAGCTTGGGGCGGATCCGCGCCCGGATCTCGCCCATCCGGGACTGAAATCCCCTGGTGTCGAAGATCCTGAAGTCGGCGGCCCAGAAGGCTTGCGACGGCATCGCGAGGTCCCTTAGTCTAAACGGAGACGAAAGGAGAGTCGAGTGATGAATGACGAATCGTGCTTCCATAGCCTCCGTGCTGGCGGCATAGTACGTGAGCTGGCGCCCGGTATCACCGCGCGCATCTTCCCCGGCGTCCACGCGATGCTGTCTGTGGTGACGCTCGAGCCGCACTCGACTTCGCCGGTCCACGCGCACGCGAACGAGCAGTGGGGCGTGTGCCTGGAGGGCGAGTGGATCCGCATCCAGGACGGCGTCGAGCACCACGTGGGGGCCGGCGAGTTCTGGCAGACGCCGCCCAACGTCCCGCACGGCGGCCGCACGCTCGGCTCGCGCTGCGTGGTGCTCGACATCTTCGCGCCGCCGCGCGAGGAGTACCGGCGCGCGGGCGCGGGGCTCGGCGCCGCGACGCTCGTCTGAAGGCGGGTGTTACAATCGGCGCCGTGAAGGCGACGTATCTCGTCACCGGCGGCGCCGGCTTCATCGGCTCGCACCTCGTCGAGCGGCTCCTCGCCGAGGGCGCGCGCGTGCGCGTGCTGGACGACTTCTCGACCGGCTCGCGCGCCAACCTCGGGTTCGCGTCGCGCTATCGGGGTCGACTCGAGGTGGTCCGCGGCGACGTGCGCCGCCTCGCCACGGTCGAGCGTGCCGCGCGCGGCGTGCAGGTCGTCTTCCACCAGGCCGCGATGCGCTCGGTGCCCCGTTCGGTGAAGGACCCGCTCGGCGCCAACGATCACAACGTGAACGGCACGCTGAACGTGCTCGAGGCGGCGCGCCGGCGCCGAGTCCGGCGCGTCGTCTACGCGTCGTCGTCGTCGGTCTACGGTGACCGGCCCGAGCTCCCGAAGCGCGAGGACCAGGCGCCGGCGCCGATCTCGCCCTACGCGGTGTCGAAGGCGGCGGGCGAGCAGTACGCGTCCGTCTGGACGCGGCTCTACGGGCTCGCGACAGTCGGTCTCCGCTACTTCAACGTGTACGGCCCGCGACAGGACCCCAAGTCGCAGTACGCGGCCGTGATCCCGCGCTTCATCCTGCGGGCGCTCCGCGGCAAGCCCCTCGAGGTGCACGGTGACGGACGCCAGTCGCGCGACTTCACCTACATCGACAATGTCGTCGACGCCAACGTGCTGGCCGGGCGGGCGCCCGACGCCGCCGGCGAGGTGTTCAACGTGGGCTGCGGCACGCGCGTGAGCCTGCTCGACATCGTCGCGCGGCTCGAGGCGCTGCTCGGCCGCCCGCTCGAGCGCCGCCACACGCCGCCGCGCGCCGGTGACGTACCCCACACGCTGGCCGACGTGGAGAAGGCCAAGCGGCTCATGGGCTACACGCCGCTCGTGGACTTCGACGAAGGGCTCCAACGTACGCTCGCCTACTTCAAGGACCGGTCCCAGGGAGGACGTCCATGATCCGCCGAACCGCTCTCGCGCTGTTGCTCGCCGCTCTCGTCTCCGGACTCGGCGCCGCCCCGGCGCGTGCGCAGTCGAGCCTCGTCGTCCAGGTGGCGACCGAGCCGCCGGGCCTCGACCTCACCGCCAGCCCCGCCTCCGCGATTGCCGCGGTCGTCCACTACAACATCCAGGAGTGTCTGGTGAAGGTGGACAAGACGGGCAAGATCGTGCCCTGGCTTGCCGAGCGCTGGCACACCGCCGACAACCGGAACTACACGTTCTTCCTCAAGAAAGGGGTCCGCTTCCACAGCGGACGCGAGCTGAAGGCGCCGGACGTCAAATACGTCTTCGAGCGCGCCGCGAACCCCGAGACCAACCATCCGCAGCGCGCGCGCTACGCGAACGTCGGCAACATCATCG
>JBOHQB010000028.1:0-10217 GCA_050731995.1 Candidatus Rokuibacteriota bacterium | reverse complement strand
GCGCCGCCGATGAGGATCATCGGCCAGCCATTCTGCTGCGCATTGGCGAGGCCGGCGAGGGCGTGGACGACGCCGGGGCCCGACACGACGAGGCAGGCGCCGGGGCGCCCGGTCAGATAGCCAACCGCCTGCGCGGCATACGAGGCGGACTGCTCGTTGCGCATCCCGACATAGGTGATCCCCTCTTTCTGCGCGGCCGCGGCGATCGGGCCGACCGGAAACCCGACGATCCCGAACATAAAATTGACGCCCTGCCGTTTGAGGCTCCTCGCCACCAAGGTTGCGCCGTCGACTTCGCTCATGAGTTCCCTCCGGTCAGAGTGCGGTCGTCGTCTGCACGATGTTGCCCTCGATCTGGTTCGGTCGACAACCTTTTTAGGTCCCAGCCGTGCCCGTCCGCGCGCATCCACTTCCGGCATCGCCAGCATCGGCCCGGGCTAAGATCGCGCCCCCCGGGAGCCAGAGTCAAGCGCCGACGCTTCCTGTCCGGCCGCTCCGGTTTGACCTCTCCGGCACAGTCTGCCAGGATCGCCCCACGATGCCGGAAGTTCCATCCGCGCTGTGCTAACGGACGAGCCCAGCCCTGACCGAGAAGCGGATCAGGTTGCAACGTTGACCGTGCAGAAGACGATCAAGGACGCGAACGGCACGAGTACCTCGACCACGACGCAGAACTTCAAGCTGACCGGCGGTGCATGCATGATCAGCCGGTAGAAAGGATGCAATCATGAGCTTGCTGTCACGCAGACCGGGACAGGTCCTGGCGGGGTTCCTGCTCGCGGCCGGCATCGCAACGGCCACCCATGCCGGCGACACAGCCAACGGCAGCCTCAATTACCAGGGGCGCTCCGCCGCGTTCAAGTACGCGTGGCTCGTGACCGGACCCAGCGACTTCGAACCCGGCAAGACAATTCGCCGCGTCGTCCTGTCGACCACCGACCTCCGCGCCCAGCTGCAGGCGTGCAAGACGTTTTCGTGCACCGATGGCACGGTGATGGAAGGCATGACCGTCGATTTCACCGGCGGTCCGCGTCTCAACTACTGGACCGTGATGAACGGTCAGAAGGTCCAGTACTCGGGGACCGCGAAGCCTGACGCGTTCGCCGCGCGCGCCAACGATCCAGGACACCTCGCGGGACGGCTCGCCATCGACGATACGGCAGCCGGCGGCCCGAAACTGGACGCCGAGTTCGACGTCACGGTGCTGAAGGAATTCAAGGTCGCGCGCTGATCCGCGTCACGGTCAGGACCGAACACTCATCCTCGGCGGGATTGCGATCGGCGCGACCGACGCACCGAGGCCCATTACCGTCTCCCTGGCATCATCTGAGCCGGCAGCCACAGCGCCAGGTCGGGGAAGGCGAAGAGGATGACAACGAGCAGAATCATTAAGATCACGTACGGCGTGGTGCCGATGGTGACCTCGCGGGCGCCGGTGCCGGGCATGAGCCCCTGGATCACGAACAGGTTGAGGCCGACGGGCAGCGTGATGAAGCCGATCTCGAGCCAGACCACCATGATGACGCCGAACCAGACCGGGTCGAAGCCCAGGCCGGTGATGAGCGGGAAGAGGATGGGCCGGAGGATGATCATCACCGACAGCTCTTCGAGAGCGTAGGCGATCACGAGGAGGAAGGCGAAGATCACAGTGAAAAGCGCCCACTTGGGAAGCCCCAGCGTCATCACGGTGGCCAGGAGCGCCTTCGGCGCGCCGATCAGTGCGATCACGTGGCTGAAGATCGCCGCGACACCGCGGTGTTGACCGCGTAGATCGCGCGGAACATCAACGCGCCGGGCAGAGCGAACGCCATTCCGGCGAACTGACCGATGAGGATCGGCCGCGCCTGACCCGCGATGCCGCGGACGATGGAATCCAGCGGCGCTTCAGCCTCTCGGCGCGGCGACGAAGACGGGGATGCGTCGCGTGGTCTTCGCCTGGTATTCCTCGTACGGCGGATACGCCGCGACGGCGAGCCTCCACAGCCGCACCCGCTCGGCCTCGTCGTTGACCTCGCGGACCCGCATCGCCTTCACCACGGTGTGGTCGCGGATCTCCACGTCGGGGTTCGCGCGCAGGTTGTACACCCAGACCGGGTTGTTCGGCGCGCCTCCGAGCGAGCCGATGAGGACGTAGTTGGCGCCGTCCTCGACGCGCATCAGCGGGGTCTTGCGAACCGCGCCCGTCTTGTTGCCCCTGTGCGTCACGATGACCACCGGCAGCCCGGTGTCGCGGAGCGTCGTGCCTTCCCTGCCGCCGCTGCTTTCGTAGAGCTCGACCTGCTCGCGCACCCACTGCCTGGGGCTGGGGATATAGTCCGCCACGGCTTCCTCCTCGTGAATTCGTGACGTAGCATAGCCGACCTGAGCCTTGTCGGCCTCGCGGAGGGCAAGCCATGAGAGACGACACGCACTGGGTCGGCACCTGGACGGCGGCGCCTGCGCCGGCTGAAGGCGCCGCGTTCAGCAACCACACGCTGCGGATGATCCCGCGGGCCAGCATCGGTGGCCGCAGGCTGCGCGTGCGCATCTCGAATGCCTGCGGCACTCGCCCTCTGGCGATCGGCGCGGCGTGCGTCGGCCTGCGCGCCTCCGGCCCGGCGCTCGTGCCGGGCTCGAACCGCCGGCTCACCATCGGGGGCGAGACGCGCGCCACGATCGCGGCGGGCGCGCTCGTCGTCAGCGATCCGGTCGAGCTCCCGTTCGCGCCGCTGTCGGACCTTGCCGTCAGCGTGTACCTGCCGGAGGATTTGCCGGCGAGCTTCGGGATCACCGGGCGCTATGCGCGGCAGACGAACTACGTCTCGCCCCCGGGGGACTTCGCCGCCGAAGAGGTCATGCCGGTCGGCCGCCTCACGGACGACTGGTACTTCGTCTGCGGGATCGACGTCGCCGCGGCCGAACCGGCGGGCGCCATCGTCGCGCTCGGCGACTCGCTGACCGACGCGAATATCTCGACCCACGACGGCCACCACAGCTGGCCCTCGCAGCTCGCGCGCCGGCTCGCGGCGCGGCGGAGCGGGCGACCGATGGCGGTGCTGAACCAGGGACTCGGCGGCAACCGCATCCTGCACGATATCCGGGGCGACAGCGGCCTGCGCCGCTTCGACCGCGACGTGCTGGCCCAGCCCGGCGTCACCCATACGATCATCATGCTGGGCACCAACGATCTGCGGAACCGCTGGCGGAAGCCCGAAGAAGAAGTCACGGCCGCCCAGATGATCGCCGGGCTGAAGCAGTTCGGCGTGCGCGGCCGGGCGCGGGGAATCAGGGTCATCGGCGGCACGCTGACGCCCTTCGAGAACGAGACCTTCCTGCCCGGCGCCTGGAACCCCGAGCGCGAGGCGATCCGTCAGGAGGTCAACGAATGGCTGCGGAAGACCGACGCCTTCGACGCGATCGTCGATTTCGACCAGGTGCTGCGCGACCCCGGCCATCCGAGCCGGATGCTCCCGGCCTACGATTGCGGCGACCATCTTCACCCGAGCGACCTGGGATACCGGACGATGGGCGACGCGATCGATCTCTCGCTGTTCGACTGAGGAGTCCGCCATGACAGACGGCAGAGGGCCACTGAACGGGATTCGCGTGATCGATCTCGGCCGCCATCAGGCGGGACCGCGGTGTGCGCAGGTCCTCGCGCGCCTGGGCGCGGAGGTGATCAAGATCGAGCGCCTCGGTGGTGAGGAGACCCGGTATCACGCGCCGTGGGTCCGCAAGCAGAGCGCGTACTGGGTCCAGTACAACAGCGGCAAGAAGAGCGTGAGCATGGACCTGCGCAAGGAGGCAGCGAAGGCGGCGTTGCGCAAGCTGATCAAGATGTCCGACGTGCTCGTGCAGAACTTCCGCCCGGGGACGATCGAGGAGATGGGCTTCGGGTATGACGCGCTCAGGACGCTGAACCCGCGCATCATCATGGTCAACGTCTCAGCCTACGGGCAGTTCGGTCCCTATCGCGACCAGATCGGCTACGACCCCATCGGCCAGACCATGTCCGGCATCGCCATGGTGACCGGCGAGGACGGCATGCCGCCGATTCGCGCCGGCGTTCCCATCATCGATCGCACCACCGCGCTGCACTCCGCGATCGGGACTCTGGCGGCTCTCCACGAGCGAAGCATCTCGGGCGAGGGCCAGAGCATCGACGTGTGCCTCGCGGACTCCGGCTACGGCCTGACCGAGATTCCCATCACCGCGTACCACGGAGCCGGAACCAAGCCCCGGCGGGGCATCACCGATTCGGCGCCCAGCGGCATGTACCCCTGCAAGGACGGTTGGGTGCTGATCGCCGCCGGAGACCAGCACCACTGGCCTCGCGTGTGCAGCGCGCTGGGGAAGCCGGAATGGCAGGAAGACCCGCGCTTCACCACGCGCCACGCTCGCAGCCAGCATGCCGCGGCCGTAAACGAGGCGATGCGCGCGCTGATGGCCACCATGACGATGAAGGATGCGATCGCTCACTTCACGAAGCACGACGTGGTCGCGGCGCCGGTGAACACGATTCCGCAGGCGGCGCAGGATTCGCACCCGTGGGAGCGGCGGGCGATGGTGGAAGTCCCCGATTTCCTGGCCGGGACCATCGCCGTGTCCGGCGACTTCTGGCACTTCAGCCGAACGCCGGCCGTCGTCGGCTCCACCCCGAAGGTGGGCGAGCACAACGAGGAGGTGCTCGGCGGACTTCTGGGCTACTCCGGGGACGAGATCGCGACGCTGTACGCCGATGAGGTGATCGGGAACTTCGACCACTACGGCACGCTTCCGGACTAGTGGCGATCGCCGGCAAAGGGGAGACATGGCACGACTGAGTGGGAAAATCGCCGCCGTCACCGGCGGGGCGTCCGGCATCGGTGAGGCCACGGTACGACGGTTCGTGGCGGAGGGGGCCAAGGTGGCGTTTGCCGACCGCGACGTCGACAGGGGCAAGCGCGTCGCGGCGGAGATCGAGGCCAGCGCTGGCCAGGTGCTCTTCGTCGAAGCGCACACGGAGCGCGAGGCCGAGGCCGCAGCCTTCGTCCGCCACGCCGCGGATCGTTTCGGCCGGCTCGATGTCCTCGTCAACAACGCCGGCATCCGTCTCTATCACACGGTCGAGGAGGCGAGCGCCGAGAGCTGGGACGAGATCCTGGGCGTGAACCTCAAGGGGTACGCGTTCTGCGCGAAGGCGGCGATCCCGCTCATCCGCCGGGCCGGCGGGGGGAGCATCGTCAACGTCGCGTCGGTCCGGTCCGTAACGTCCGTCGGCAAGACGACCCAGTACGACACGACCAAGGCCGCGGTCGCCGGGCTCACGCGCGGGATGGCGATGGATCATGCGCCCGATAAGATTCGGGTGAACGCAGTGTGTCCGGGGCCGATCTTCACGCCCTTTCACGAGCGCCGCACCCGCGAGCTGGGTCGGACCCTCGAGCAGTACCGGGAGGACGCGGCCAAGAGCACGATACTCAGGCGCCCGGGCACGCCCGAGGAAGTCGCCGCGTGCATCCTGTTTCTCGCGTCCGACGACGCGTCGTTCGTGACGGGCACGCTCCTGTTCGTCGACGGCGGCGCGACGGCCATGTGATGCGCTGCGCGGCTCGGCTATATTCGTGAACATGACGAATGACGCCCTGCGCACGATCTTGCCGATCGCCGGCTGGGACGCCCGGCGCCTGCGCGAGGTCGCGATCACGGACGACACCGATCCGATCCTGCCGACGCCGTTCCGCATCGGCGAGACCAGTGCCGCCGCGCTCGGAGCGGTCGGCCTCGCCGTCTCCGACCTGTGGGAGCTGCGCACCGGGCGCCGGCAGGAGATCGCGGTCGACACCCGCCGCGCCACGGCCTCGCTCCGCAGCACGCACTACATGAAGCTGGACGGGGTGCCCCTGTCGACCGAGCGCAACGCGGTGATGGGAACCTATCCGGCCAAGAACGGCTGCTGGAGCTATCTCCACTGCAACTTCCCGAACCATCGTGCCGCCGCCCTCGGCGTGCTCGGCGTGCCGGAAGACCGCGAGGCGGTGCGCCGGGCGGTGGCGAAGTGGGACGCGCTCGAGCTCGAGGAGGCGATCATCGCCGCCAAGGGCGCCGGCGGCATGGTGCGCACCATGGACGAATGGGCGAAGCACCCGCAGGCCGCGGCGGTCGCGTCGCTGCCGCTGATGGAGATCGTGAAGCTCGGCGACAGCCCGGCGGAGAAGCTCCCCGATGGCGATCGGCCGTTGTCGGGCATCCGCGCGCTCGATCTGACGCGAGTGCTCGCCGGACCGACGTGCGCGCGCACGCTCGCCGAGCACGGCGCCGACGTCCTGAAGATCACCGGCGCGCATCTGCCGAATCTCGGTCACCAGGAATTCGACACCGGCCACGGCAAGCTGTCCGCACACCTGGATCTGCGTACGCAAAAGGATCGCGAGACCCTGCGCGGGCTCGCCCGCGAGGCCGACGTGTTCTCGCAGGGCTACCGGCCCGGCGCCCTCGGCGATCGCGGATTCTCGCCCGAGGCGCTGGCGAAACTGCGGCCCGGCATCGTCTTCGTCTCGCTGTGCGCCTTCGGCCACGTCGGGCCGTGGGCGTCGCGCCGCGGCTTCGACACGGTCGTGCAGACGGTCAGCGGCATCACCGCTCGCCAGGGCGAGCTGTTCCCAGGCAAGGAGCCCGGCCCGCAGTTCTATCCCGTGTCGGCGATCGACTACCTGACCGGCTACCTGATGGCGTTCGGCGCGATCGTGGCCCTCGCCCGGCGCGCACGCGAGGGTGGAAGCTGGCTCGTGAGGATCTCGCTCGCCCAGACCGGGCGCTGGCTCGTCGGTCGCGGCCAGGTGCCGGAGGCCCAGCTGAAGGATGTGCCGAAGGAGTTCACGCCGGGGGAGCTGGAGCGATGGTCGACGACGAGCCAGACGCCGGCGGGTCGCCTGGACCACCTGGCGCCGGTCCTGCACCTCTCCGAGACACCGCCGCGTTGGGCCCGGCCCGCGGTGCCGCTCGGCTACAACGAGCCGGTGTGGCCGGCGCGGGCTATGTAGCGCGAGTGTCATGGGATATTGGCTCCTGAAGTCCGAGCCCGACGATTGGTCGTGGACCGAACAGGTCGCGAAAGGGCGTGACGGGGCCGAGTGGACACACATCCGAAACTTCTCGGCGCGGAACCACCTGCGCGCCATGAAGGAGGGCGAGCAGGCGTTCTTCTATCACACCGGCAAGGAGCGCGCGATCATCGGCATCGTCAGGGTGATCGCGGAGGCGCATCCGGATTCGACCGACTCCGCCTGGCACGCCGTCGACGTCGCCGCGGTGCGGCCGCTCCCGACACCGGTGGGCCTCGACCGGATCAAGGCGGACAAGCGTCTCACCGGCATGGCGCTGGTCAGGCTTCCGCGCCTGTCGGTCCAGCCAGTCGCCGAGGCCGAGTGGCGGATCATCTGCAAGATGGGGGGACTCGGCTGAGACACCCCGGCCGCTGCGCGGCCTCAGCTAGCCGTCGACCCTGCGCAATCTGACGCCCACGGGAGGCTCGGTGAGGATCGTCGCGCACGTGGACATGGACGCCTTCTACGCCGCCGTCGAGGCGCAGCGGGATCCTGCGCGACGAGACCGGCCGCTCGTGGTCGGAGCCGATCCCAAGGAGGGCCACGGCCGAGGCGTCGTGACGGCGGCGAGCTACGCGGCCAGACGGTACGGCATCCGCTCGGCCTTGCCGATCTCGCGAGCCTGGCGCCTGGCGGACGCCGCGCGTCGCCGGGGCGAGCCCGAGACGATCTTCGTCCGTGACGATCACGCGCTCTACCGGGAAGTCTCGGCGCGGATCATGGCGATCCTCGCCGCCGCCGGCGACGCCTTCCAGAAGACCAGCGTCGACGAGGCGTATCTCGAGTTCTCGTCGCTCGGGAGCTTCGACGCCGCGGTCGAGCGCGCCCGCCGAATCAAGGCGGAGATCGTGAGCCAGGAAGGGCTGACCGCCTCGGTGGGCATCGGTCCCAACAAGCTCGTCGCCAAAATCGCCTCCGATTTCCAGAAGCCCGACGGGCTCACGGTCGTGCGACCGGAGGAGGTCCAACCGTTTCTCGATCCGTTGCGGATCCGGGTCATTCCGGGGATCGGACCCAAGACCGAGCGTTTCCTGCACGAGCGTCACATCCGGACCGTCGCCGATCTCAGGACGCTCGAGCAGGCGCAGCTCGCGGAGTGGCTCGGCCGCTCGGGAGAGGACCTCTTCGCCAAGGCCCGCGGTCTCTCGGAGAGCGCGGTGTCGAACGAGCGGGAGCGCAAGTCCGTCGGCGAGCAGGAGACGTTCGAGGTCGACACCCGGGACGCGACGTTCGTGGTGGAGCGCGCCCGCGCGCTGGCCCGCACGGTCTGGAGCCGGCTCGAGGGCCACGGCTTCCGTGCGTTCCGGACGGTCACGGTGACCGTCCGCTTCGAGAATTTCATCACCTTCGCGCGCTCGCGAACCAGCCGCGAGGCGTGGACGAGCGAGGAGGCCTTGCGCGCGGCGGCGCTCGAGCTACTCTTGCCCTTCCTCGAGGACCGCGGGAATCCCCGGCACCGCAAGATCCGCCTCATCGGCGTCCGCGCGGAGAAGCTCTCCCGCTGACGACATGTCGATCTCGGCCATTCTTCCGCAGAACGCCCGCTCGCGGCGCGTCGCCGAACGGTCGGGCGCGCGAGCCGCCGGCCAAATGGAAATGGTCGATCTCACGTGGGATCGCTACGTGTGGCCGCTCGCGACCGGCGGCGCGGCTCGGCCCCAGCCGGCATCTACGAAATAGCGGTGCCCCGTACTGGCGGGCGCTGATCGGTCATCGCTTCCAGAACTCTTGCGATGGGATGCGGAACACCCGGTTCAAGATCGCTGTGCGTGTCCGTGATCGCGTCGGCGTATTCGAGCGCCACCTTCTCCGCGTCGCTGAAGAGCGGGCTCTTCAAGTAGTCGTTGAGCGCGTCGATCTTCTCCGTCGAGGTGCCGAGCCTGCTGCCCACGGCCCGCGCAGATCAGGCAGCGTCAAGACGACGCACCCGACGCTCTCAGACCCGGCGGTGCGGCAGGCCCTGAGCAGTGTTCCTGACAGTGCGCTTCCCGGTCCGTACACGAGAACGCCTATTACTATATCCTGAGCAAGGAGTCTCACATTTCCAAGATCCCCGCGTTCCGCTTCTTCGCCTCGAGCGCCCGCGCGTGTCACCCATGACATCGTGGGAACGGCTCCTCGGTGTGGCGGTGCTGGCAGCGACCGCCTCGGGCTGCAGCACGGCGACCTGGTCGCTGCACCGCCCGGACCGCGTCGATCTGGACCCGCAGGGCGCGGTCGCGGTCCTCCTGGTGCGCGCTCCCGAGAGCCAGTACTCCCGCAGCCGGGAGAGCGACGTCACTGCCTGCATCGACAGCGCGCTGAGAAAGAAGTACCCGACGCTGCGGCTGGTAGCGGCCGACGAGGTCCGCCAGTCGGCCTTCGCCGGCACCGAGCCCGAGGCCATTCTCTCGGATAGCGCCTTCTGGGAAGAGTTCCTCGCCCGGACCGAGACCCGACGGCAGCTTGCCACGCTCGGGCTGCGCTTTCTCATCCCCGTCACCGTCGTCGAGGAGCAGAGTCCACCGCGCGGCGTGGTGCGCACCGTCGAGGGCCTGATGCTCCTCGGCGTGGTCCGCGAGTGGGACGTGTGGTCACGGATGAAGGCCGAGATCCTCGATCTCGCCCAGGCCCGGAAGGCCGGCACGGTGGAGTCCACCGGTCACGGGATTTCATACTTTGGGCTCGGCATCGGCTACACGCCCGGGCCCATTATTCCCCTGCCGTCGGCCAGCTTCGCCCAACCCGAGGGCCCGGCCTGCCGGGAACTGGGCAATGGGGTGCGCGCATTTTTCACCGGTGAGACGCCGCCGCCCCCTCGGCTCAAGCCCGTCAAGGTGGAGCGTGAAAACCTCATCCTCGCCGCCGTGGAGACGGAGATGGCCCCGCTCATCCAGGGCCCGGCCCCATTCGAGGCGCGCTTCAAGCACCTCTCGCTCACCGAGGGGGAGATACCGCGCCTGCGCGACCTGGTCAAAGAGGCCGTGGCCGCGGCGCCGGGCTCGGAGCTGAAGTGCTCGGGTGAGGCGGCGGGCGTCAAGTACGAGGTCAAGATGCGCAAAGACAAGGCCGGCCGCGCCGAGGTGCGGCTCGAGGGCTTCACCTTCGCGAGCGCGCAGCAGATGGAGGAGTTCCTGGTGCCCTTCACGCAGACCGAGTCCGTCCGCCTCGAGG
>JBOHQB010000027.1:0-7728 GCA_050731995.1 Candidatus Rokuibacteriota bacterium | reverse complement strand
CGCCTCGACGGCGGCGAGGTCGCGCAGCCCCCCGCCGGCCTCGACGGGGACGGGCGCCGCCGCCGCCACGATCGCCGCGATCAGCACGGTCTGGCTCGGTGCGCCGGCGAAGGCGCCGTCGAGGTCCACCACGTGCAGCCGTGCGGCGCCGAGGCCCACCCAGCGCCGCGCCGTCGCAACCGGATCGTCGGAGAAGACCGTCTCGGCGTCGGCGCGGCCCTCCCGGAGGCGCACGCACCGCCCGCCGCGCAGGTCGATGGCGGGAATGACGATCACGGCGACGTCCTCACACCGGACTCCTTCACGAGCGCCGCGAAGTTCTCGAGCAGCCGCAGTCCGACGCGCTGGCTCTTCTCCGGGTGAAACTGGGTCGCGTGGATGCGCCCGTGCTCGATCGCGGCGGCGAAACGCACGCCGTAGTCGCACCAGGCGCGGCGCAGGCCGCCCTCGCCGCGGACGTCGCAGCCGTCCACCTCGGCGTCGGGATAGTAGGAGTGGACGAAGTAAAAGCGCGCGCCGTCGGGCACGCCCTCGAAGAGGCGCAGCCCGCCGCCGTGCCAGACACGGTTCCAGCCCATGTGGGGCACCTTACGCCCCGGCGGAAACCGGCGCACGACACCGGGGATCACGTCGAGCCCCTCGCCCTCCCCGAACTCGTCGCTGCGCGAGTACAGGAGCTGATATCCGAGGCAGATGCCGAGGAACGGGCGCGCGCCGTCGAGGGCGCGCCGCAGCGGCGGCAGCAGGCCGAGCGTCTTCAGATTCGCCATCGCGTCGTGGAACGCGCCGTCGCCCGGCAGCACGACCGCGTCGGCGTCGTCCACGACGCGCGGATCCTGCGTGACGACGGCGGGAATGCCGACGCGGACGAAGGCCTTCTCGACCGAGCCGAGGTTCCCGCGCCCGTAGTCGATAACGGCAATCATGGGCTCGCCTCGCTCAGAGCGCGCCCTTGGTGGAGGGCAGGATCCCCGCGATTCTCGGATTCAGCCGCGTCGCCTGCTCGAGCGCGCGCCCCACCGCCTTGAAGACGGCCTCCGAGATGTGGTGCAGGTTGTGACCGTAGTGCATGGTCACGTGCAGCGTGATCTCGGCGTTGACGGCGAGCGCGCGGAAGAACTCCTGGAGCATGTCGAGGTCGAAGTTCGACACGCGGGTGCGCGCCACCGGCACCGACCACACGAGGAAGGGCCGCGCCGAGATGTCGACGGCGGAGAACAGGAGGGTCTCGTCCATCGGCACGAACGCGGCGCCGTAACGCACGATCCCCTTTTTGTCGCCGAGCGCCTGACGGAACGCCTGGCCGAGCACGATGCCGACGTCCTCGACCGTGTGGTGGGTGTCCACCTCGACGTCGCCCTGGGCGTCGACCGCGAGGTCCATCAGCCCGTGCTTCGCCCACGCCTCCAGCATGTGACTGAAGAACGGGATCGGCGTCTGCACCTTCGCAGCGCCGATGCCGTCGAGGTTCAGCTGGATCGTGACCTCGGTTTCCTTGGTCTTGCGCTCCACACGCGCCTGCCGCGATGCCCCGCTCATCCTCTGTCCTCCCCGAGCCGCGCCCGCGCGGCCCTGCCGTGCGCCTCCAGCCCCTCGATCCGCGCCAGCGTGCCCAGGTGCGGCAGCGCTGCGGCGAGCCCCGAGGGCGAGTACTCGATCACGCTCGCGCGCTTGACGAAGTCCTCCGTGCCGAGCGGCGACGCGAATCGGGCCGTGCCTCCGGTCGGCAGGACGTGATTCGGCCCCGCGACGTAGTCGCCGACGACCTCCGGCGTGTGCGCGCCGAGGAACACCGCGCCGGCGTGACGCACGCGCGGAAGCCACGCCGCCGGCACCGCGACCATCAACTCGAGGTGCTCCGGCGCCAGGCGGTTCGCCAGCTCCACGGCGGCGTCGAGGTCCCCGACCAGGATCAAGGCGCCGTTGTCGGCCAGTGCCCGGGCGGCGATCTCCCGGCGCGGCAGCGTCGCGAGCTGCCGCTCGATCTCGGCGGCGACCCGCGCGACCTGCACCGGCGCGTCGGTGATGAGGAGCGGACGCGCCATCGGATCGTGCTCGGCCTGGGCGAGCAGGTCGGCGGCGATCCACGCGGGAGCCGCGGACCCGTCGGCCACGACCACGATCTCGCTGGGGCCCGCGACCATGTCGATGCCCACCTCGCCGAACACCCGCGCCTTGGCGAGCGCGACGTAGACGTTGCCGGGCCCGACGATCTTGTCCACGCGCCGGATCGACGGGGTGCCATACGCGAGCGCGCCGACCGCCTGGGCGCCGCCGAGTCGCCATCCCTCCGTGACACCCGCGAGGCGCGCGGCCGCGAGCACCGCCGGCGGCACCGCGCCGTCGGCCGCGGGTGGCGTCACGAGCACGATCTCGCGCACGCCGGCCACGCGCGCCGGCAGCGCCGTCATCAGCACCGTCGACGGGTACGCAGCGCGCCCGCCCGGGATATAGATGCCGACGCGGTCGAGCGGCCGTACCTCCTGCCCGAGCACCGAGCCATGCTCGTCGGTGAGGCGCCACGACTTCGGCACGGCCGCGGCGTGGTAACGCTCGATCCGCTCGGCGGCGTACGCGAGCGCCGCCGTGACCTCCGGCGGAAGCGCGGCAGTCGCCGCGACGAACTCCTCGGGTCGGATCGCCAGCGCCTCCGCGCCGGACGCGCGGAAGCCGTCGAAGCGCGCAGTCAGCTCGACGAGGGCCGCGTCGCCGCGCGCGCGCACCTCGGCGAGGATCGCGTCGACCGCGTCGGCGATCTCGCGCGGGATGCGCGAGGGCGGCCGTTCGAGCGCGGTCACCACCGCGTCGAGGCCGAGCGCGCGCGCGTCGAGTGTCCGTACCATCACGAGCCGGCCCTCACGGCGACCCGCGCCCGCATCTCCTCGACGAGACCCGTCACGGCCGCGTACCCGGTCTTCATCGCGGCGCGGTTGACGATCACCCGGGCCGTGGACCGCGCGATCTCGGCGACCTCCACGAGACCATTGGCGCGGAGCGTCTCGCCCGTCTGGACGAGGTCCACAATGCGCTCGGCGAGTCCCACGAGCGGGGCGAGCTCGATCGAGCCGTCCAGCCGGACGATCTCGACCTGGATGCCGCGCTCGGCGAAGTACCGCTCGGTGAGCCGCGGATACTTCGTCGCCACCCGCACCCACGACCACTTCGCGGGATCGTCACGCTCCCAGAGCGCGCGGGGCTCGGCGACCACGAGCCGGCAGAAGCCAAAGCCCAGGTCGAGCGGCTCGTAGACGTCCGGCTCCTGCTCGAGCAGGATGTCCCGGCCCACGACGCCGAGGTCGGCCGCGCCGTAGGTCACGTACGCCGGGATGTCGGCGGGCTTGAGCAGGAGGCACCGGAGCCCGCGCCGCGGATCGTCCCAGATGAGACGGCGCGAGTCCGGGTCCAGGTCCGCGACGCCCAGCTCGCGCAGCAGCTCGAGCGCGCCGCCGAGGAGCCTCCCCTTGGGGAGCGCGAGCGTGAGCCCGGGCTTCATGATGTTCGCCGCGCGATGCGCGCCCCGAGCGCGGCGAGCTTGGCCTCGAGCCGCTCGTAGCCGCGGTCCAGATGATAGATCCGCGTGATCTCGGTGCGGCCGCGCGCCGCGAGCCCCGCCAGGACGAGCGCCGCGGAGGCCCGCAGATCCGAGGCCATCACCGGCGCGCCCTCGTAGTGCGGGACGCCCCGGATCATGGCGGTCGCGCCGTCGGTCTCGATCCGCGCGCCCATCCGCGCCAGCTCCGCCGCGTGCATGAACCGGTTCTCGAAGATCGTTTCGGTCACGCGCGATTGCCCGTCGGCGAGTCCGAGGAGCGCCATGAGCTGCGCCTGCATGTCGGTCGGAAAGCCGGGGAAGGGGCTCGTGATCACGTCCGCCGGCCGGGGTCGCCCGGACCCGCGCACGCGTACGCTCGTCGGCATCACCTCGAGCGCGACGCCGCACTCGTCCAGCTTGGCGAGCACGGCCGTCAGGTGGTCCGCGACGAGCCCGGTGACGCGCACGTCGCCGCCGGTGATCGCGCCCGCGACAATGAGCGTGCCGGCCTCGATCCGGTCGGGGACGATCGCGTGGGTGGCGCCGCCGAGCTCGGCGACGCCCTGGACCTCGATCCGACCCGAGCCCGCCCCCTGGATCCGCGCGCCCATCGAGGTCAGCAGCGCGGCCAGGTCCGACACCTCGGGCTCGCGTGCCGCGTTCTCGATCACGGTCGTCCCCTCGGCGAGCGCCGCGGCCATCATGAAGTTCTCGGTTCCGGTGACCGTCACCAAATCCGTCGCGATGCGCTCCCCCTTGAGCCGGCTCGCGCGCGCGACGACGTAGCCGTTCTCGATCGCGATCTCGGCACCCAGGCACCTGAGGCCCTTGAGGTGCTGGTCGATCGGGCGCACGCCGATGGCACACCCACCCGGCAGCGCGACGCGCGCCGAGCCGTGGCGGGCGACGAGCGGGCCCAGCACGAGGACCGAGGCGCGCATCGTCGAGACGAGCTCGTACGGCGCGAGATCGCTCGTGACGCGCTCCACCGTGACGGTCGCGCGCGGGCCGTCGCGGTCGACCGTGGCGCCGAGCGTCGTCAGCAGCTTCGTCATCGTGCCCACGTCGGCGAGAGCGGGCACGTTCGTGAGCGTCACGGAACGGTGCGTGAGCAGGGCCGCCGCGAGCGCGGGCAGCGCCGCGTTCTTCGCCGCGCTCACGGCGACCTCGCCGCGAAGAGGCACGCCGCCTTCGATCTCGAGCCGCGGCGGCATCAGCGACGCCTTCCCGCGACGAAGCGCTCGACGCCGGCAAGATCGCGGCGCGTCGCGACGTCGGAGAGTCCGGCGTTCCGAAGCAGCGCCGCGACACGCGCGGTCTGCTCCCCGCCCGACGTCTCCAGCAGCAGCGCACCGCCCGGCAAGAGGTACCTCGCCGCCGAGGTGGCGAGGCGGCGGATCACGGTCAGCCCGTCGACCCCGCCGTCGAGCGCGGCGCGCGGATCGTGGCGGGCCACCTCCGGCGAGAGCCCGACGAGCGCCGCCGACGCCAGGTACGGCGGGTTTGCCACGATGAGGTCCACCTCGCCCGCCGCGACGGCGCCCAGCAGGTTGCCGACGACGACGCTCACGCGGTCGCCGACGCCGGTCGCCACGACATTGGCGCGCGCGACCGCCGCGGCGCGCGGCGAGAGCTCGATCGCGAGGACGCGCGCGCCCGGGCGCTCGGCGGCCAGCGCGCAGGCGATGCAGCCGCTGCCGGTCCCGACGTCAATCACGCGGGGGGCCCCGAGATGGCCGCCCTTCGCAGGCTCGCCTCGGCCGTCGAACGGCCTGCGGCATCGCACTCCCACACCCCCCAGCGCCGCGCACTCGTCGAAGAGCTCCAGCGCCCAGTCCACGAGGAGCTCGGTCTCGGGCCGCGGAACGAGCACGTCCGGCGTGACACGCAGGCGGAGCCCGCGGAAGTCCTGCCAGCCCGTGATCTGCTGCAGCGGCTCGCGCGCCTCGCGGCGGCGCACGGCCGCGCCGTACCGCACAACCGAGTCGTCATCGAGCGCGCGGCCGGGCTCGGTCCAGAGCGCCGCCCGCCGGACACCCAGCACGTCCGCGAGCAGCCACTCGGCGTCCACCCGCGGCGTGTCGATGCCGGCGGCGGCGAGCCGCTGCGCGGCGAGCTCGAGCTGTCGGGACACCGTCCGCGCGACGAGGCTCACAGGCTCGCCTCGCCCATCGAACGGGCTGCGGCTCGCACTGCCGCGCTCACAGGCTCGCCTCGCCCGTCGAACGGGCTGCGGCTCGCACTGCCGCGCTCACGGGCTCTCCACCCGCTGCAGCCGGTCGGCCTGCTCGGCCACCGCCAGCGCGTCGATGATCTCGGCGAGGTCGCCCTCGAGGACCTCGGGAAGCCGGTGGAGCGTGACGCCCACGCGGTGGTCCGTGACCCGGTTCTGCGCGAAGTTGTAGGTGCGGATGCGCTCGCTTCGCTCTCCGGTCCCGACCTGCGCGCGCCGGTCGGCGGCGATCGCCGCATGCCGCTCATCCTGCGCGCGCTCGAGCAGCCGCGCGCGGAGCACGCGCATCGCCTTCGCGCGGTTCTTGATCTGCGAGCGCTCGTCCTGGCACGTGACGACGAGACCGCTCGGCAGGTGCGTGATCCGCACGGCCGAGTCGGTCGTGTTGACACCCTGGCCGCCCGGGCCCGACGAGCGATAGACGTCCACGCGCAGGTCCTTCTCCTCGATCTTCACTTCGACGTCCTCGGCTTCGGGCAGAACCGCGACCGTGACGGTCGAGGTGTGGATGCGCCCCGAGGACTCGGTGACGGGCACACGCTGCACGCGGTGGACGCCCCGCTCGAACTTGAGCCGGCTCCACGCGCCGCGCCCCTGGATGAAGAGGATCGCCTCCTTGTAACCGCCCGTGCCGGTCACACTGACGTCCATGACCTCGACCTGGAAGCGCCGGCGCTCGGCGTACTTCGTGTACATGCGCGCCAGCTCGGCGGCGAAGAGCGCCGCCTCCTCACCGCCCGCCCCCGCCCGGATCTCGACGAAGACGTTCTTGTCGTCGTTCGGGTCGCGCGGGACGAGCAGACGCTTGAGCTCCTCCTCGAGCGCCGCCTGCCGGCCCTGGAGCTCGTCCACCTCGGTTTGCGCGAGGTCCGCCAGCTCCCGGTCCCCGCCCTCGGCCAGGATGTGCCGGGCCTCGGTGAGGCGTCGGAGCACCTCGCGGTACTCGCCGAAGCGCTCGACGAGCTCCTGGAGGTCGGCGTGCTCCTTGCGCAGGCGGGCGTACTCCGCGGGGTTGGCGAAGACGGCGGGATCGGCGAGCTGGCGCGCGAGCGTGTCCGAGCGCTCCCCGATCTGGCGCAGCTTATCGAACAGCATCGCGGCTCACCGCCTCCCGCAGACACAAAACCGGCTGGAGTGGCCGCCAGCCGGTTTCGGGGGGTTCGCTACGAGGACGCGGTCTGACGCTTGTACTTCCGCTGGAAGCGCTCCACGCGCCCGGCCGTGTCGAGGAGCTTCTGCTTCCCGGTGAAGAAGGGATGGCACTTGGAGCAGATCTCCACGCGGATCGCGAGGAGCGTCGAGCGGGTGTGAATGACTTCCCCGCACGCGCAGGTGATCGTCGTGTCCACATACTCCGGATGAATACCCACCTTCACGGTCCGACCCTCCTTCGGAGTCACTAAGACTACCAGCCCGGCGGCGAAAACGCAAAAACCGCGGGGACTTGGCTCCCGCTCGGGCGCCCGGGGCGGCGCCCCCCGGCACCGCTCTAGCCCATCGAGTGCATCGCGGCGAGGAACTCCTTGTTGCTGCGGGTCTGCTTGAGCTTGTCGAGCAGGAGCTCCATCGACTCCACCGGGTTCAGCTGCGACAACGCCTTGCGCAGGAGCCAGACCTTCTGGAGCTCGTCCTTCTCGAGCAGGAGCTCCTCCTTGCGGGTGCCCGACTGCTCGATGTTGATCGTCGGGAAGACACGCTTGTCCATGAGCCGGCGGTCGAGGTGGACTTCCATGTTGCCGGTCCCCTTGAACTCCTCGAAAATCACGTCGTCCATCCGGCTGCCGGTGTCGACAATGGCCGTGGCCATGATCGTGAGCGAGCCGCCCTCCTCGACGTTGCGCGCCGCCGCGAAGAAGCGCCGCGGCCGCTGCAGCGCGTTGGCGTCGAGGCCGCCCGACAGCACCTTGCCCGACGACGGGATGACGGCGTTGTGGGCGCGCGCGAAGCGCGTGAGCGAGTCGAG
>JBOHQB010000026.1:0-2392 GCA_050731995.1 Candidatus Rokuibacteriota bacterium | reverse complement strand
CGGGTACGGACCGTTGACCCGCACCGCGGCGCCGACCGGGTTCTCGTCGAGGATCGACGCCCGTAGCTGCTTGCCGTCGGGGCGCTTGAACACCTGCCCGAGGGCCGCCCGGACGTAGGCCACCATGCCAGGCACGAAGATGTCGCCGGGCTTGGCGCTGGCGCGGGCCGCGGAGATGCCCGTGCTGATGCCCTGCTGGTTCTGGTCGATCTGCTCGGCATTCGCATCGCGCGGCAGCTTCGGTAGTCCGCCTTCGATCTCGTTCAGCAGCGCTACGTAGGCCTCGCACTTCTTGCGGAAGTCGGCCACACCTTGCGCATCAGCGCCGGCGGATGGCGGCAGCGCCTGTGTCTGTGCGGCGGCGTGGCCACCAGGAGTGAGCTGCAGCGCCAATCCCACGGCGAACGTCGCCGCGGCGAACATCGTTCTCATGTTCATCGGGTCCCCCAGGCCGTGACGTATCCGGCTGACGCTCGTACGCGTCCATCGCGGAGGCCATAGCCGACCTCGATCCTGATTGCTCCGGCGCCGAGGGCGTTCAGACGCACGCCGGTGCCGACATCGACGTGGAAGGGCGAGGCGCTCGCGTCGAGCCTGCGCGAGGCGCGCACGCCGTCGACGAACCCGACCAGCGCCACCGTCCCCAAGCGCGTGTTGAACGGATGCTCGTACTCGGCAGTGGAGAACACCAGCGTCCTGCCGAAGGCCTCGCCGGTGATGATGCTGTCGGTCCGCAGCGGGTGAGCGCGCAGAAATGCACCGCGGCCCTCGGCCGTGCTGGCCGCGGGCCAGACTGCCAGTGGCGCGACGTCGGAGGCACGGGGTGGATTCAAACGGTCGTTGCAACAGCTCGACGAAGAGAGGTTGCAATGGGTGCTTCACAACGACGTCGGTCCGATCGCGCGGGGCGCGGTCCCATCCGTTCACCAGGTCGTCCGACGGCCGGACGTCGTGAACATCGACAAGCGTTCTGGAAGGCCATCGCGCGCGGTTTGTCGAGCTGGGATGCCGCCCTCGAAGCCGGCGTATCGCAACCGGTTGGCACGAGGTGGTTCCGCGAGAATGGCGGCATGCCGCCGACGAACCTGACGCCGCTTTCGGGGCGCTACTTGTCCTTTACTGAACGCGAAGAGATCGCGCTCCTGTACGCGCAGAAGGTCAGCGTCCGAGCGATTGCGCGGCGCATCGAGCGTGCGTCGTCGACGATTTCGCGTGAGCTGCGACGGAATGCGTCGACGCGCAGTGGCGGATTCGAGTATCGCGCGTCGACGGCCCAGTGGCACGCAGACCGGAAGGCCACACGCCCCAAGGTCGCGAAGCTGGCCGCGAACAAGGAGCTTCGGCGGTACGTTCAGGCGCGACTTGCCGGCACGATTGCCGTCGGCATCGGTGAGACGATCGGCCCCGAAGTGATTTGGAACGGGCGGCGTCACGGGCGGCGCCACGATCGGCGCTGGGCCACGTCGTGGAGTCCCGAGCAGATCTCCGAAAGGCTGAAGCTCGACTTCCCGGATGATGAGTCGATGCGGGTCTCCCACGAAGCCATTTATCAAGCACTCTACGTGCAGGGCCGCGGCGCTCTCCGTCGGGAGTTGGTGACGTGCTTGCGAACAGGGCGGGCCCTGAGAGTGCCGAGAACTCGCACGCGCCGAGGCAAGGCGTTCGTCAGCCCCGAGGTCATGATCACAGAGCGGCCACCTGAAGCGAATGACCGCGCCGTGCCAGGCCACTGGGAGGGCGATCTGATTCTCGGGCTCGACAGCTCCGCGATTGGAACCCTGGTCGAACGCAGCACCCGGTTCACGATGCTGTTGCACTTGCCACGCATGACGGACTTCGGGCAGCCTCGGGTGAAGAACGGTCCGGCTCTCGCCGGCCACGGCGCGGATGCAGTCCGAGACGCTATCGCTTCGACGATCGTCACGCTGCCGAAGCCATTGCGCCGATCGCTGACCTGGGATCAGGGCACCGAGATGGCTCAGCACGTCCAGCTGCGGATCAAGACCGGACTGCCCATCTACTTCTGCGACCCACACAGCCCGTGGCAGCGGGGCACGAACGAGAACACCAATGGTCTCTTGCGCCAGTACTTCCCCAAGGGCACGGACCTGTCACGATACTCTGGTGACGAGCTCGAGGCGGTCGCCGCTGCACTCAATAGTCGGCCGCGCAAAACACTCGGCTGGCGAACGCCTGCAGAGGTACTGAGAAATCACCTACACTCGGCGAAACACACGCGCGTTGCGACGACCCCTTGAACCCAAGCTGCGTGCCGCGGTCGCTGTGATGGACGAGGTCGGTGGCGCGGGCCCCGCAGCGGTCGTGGATCGCTTGCTCGAGGGCATCGAGGACGAAATCCGTGCGGAGCGAGACCGCGACGCGCCAGCCGACG
>JBOHQB010000025.1:0-7387 GCA_050731995.1 Candidatus Rokuibacteriota bacterium | reverse complement strand
AGCGCCCGGCGTCGCGGTAGTACGCGTGCTCGGGGCCCACGCCCGGATAGTCGAGGCCGGCCGAGATCGAGTGCGCCACGGCAATCTGGCCGTCGTCGTTCTGGAGCAGATAGCTCATGCAGCCGTGGAGCACGCCGACGTGACCCGCCGTCATGGAGGCGCCGTGCTTGCCCGACTTGATTCCCTCCCCGCCCGGCTCGACGCCGACGATACGGACGCGACGATCGGCGATGAACGGATGGAAGAGGCCGATCGCGTTGGAGCCGCCGCCCACGCAGGCGACGAGCACGTCGGGCAGCCGCCCGAGGCTCCGCCGCGCCTGACCGCGCGCTTCCCGGCCGATGACGGCGTGGAAATCGCGGACCATCATCGGATAGGGGTGCGGGCCGAGGGCCGAGCCCAGCAGGTAGTACGTCGTGCGGACGTTGGTCACCCAGTCGCGCAGCGCCTCGTTGATGGCGTCCTTCAGCGTGCGGCTGCCGGCCTCCACCGGGATCACGCGCGCGCCGAGCAGCCGCATGCGAAACACGTTGAGCGCCTGGCGCTCGATGTCCTCGGCGCCCATGTAGACCTCGCAATCGAGACCGAGCAGCGCCGCGGCCGTCGCCGTCGCGACGCCGTGCTGGCCGGCGCCGGTCTCGGCGATCACCCGGGGCTTCTTCATGCGCGCGGCGAGGAGCGCCTGGCCGAGCACGTTGTTGATCTTGTGGGCGCCCGTGTGGCAGAGGTCCTCGCGCTTGAGGTAGATCCGTGCACCGCCGCACTGCTCGGTGAGCCGCGCCGCGAAGTAGAGCGGCGTCGGGCGCCCCGCGTAGTCGTGGAGCAGCGACGCGAGGCGCGCCCGGAACGCGCGGTCGCGCCCGGCCGCCGCGTACGCCCTCTCCAGCGCGAGGAGCGGCGCCATCAGCGTCTCGGGGACGAAGCGCCCGCCGAAGCGTCCGAAGTGTCCCTGCGGGTCCGGCAGGCGCGTCACCGGACCGCCTTCGCCTCGGCGACGAAGCGCCAGACCTTGTCCGGGTCTTTCTTGCCCGGGCGCGCCTCGACGCCGGAGTTGACGTCCACGGCGTACGGCCGGGCCGTCGCGACCGCGCGGCCGACGTTCTCGGGCGTGAGCCCCGCCGACAAGATGATGCGCGCCGGGGGGCTGAGCTGCCGCGCGAGCTGCCACTCGATCGGCTGGCGGGTCTCGCCCTCGCTCCACTTCTCGGCGCTGTCGAGGAGTATGGTGATGCCCCGCCAGACGTACACCTGCACCTGGATGAGCGGCGTGATGCGATAGGGCACCCGTCCCGTCGCGTCGGGCTCGGGCGGCGGCGGGACCTTGACGGCCTTGATCACGGGCAGCGCGTAGCCCGTGAGGTCCTCGGGCTTCTCGTCGCCGTGGAACTGGAGCGCGCGGAGCCGGCACGCCTCGGCGACGGCCTTGACGTGGCCGGCGGGCTGGTCCCAGAAGACGCCGACCGGCGTGACGAACGGCGGCAGCGCGCGCACGATCGGCGCGACCTGCTCGGGCGTGACGAACCGGGGCGTGTTCTCGACGAAGATGAAGCCGAGCGCGTCGGCGCCGGCGTCGACGGCGAGGCGCGCGTCCTCGAGATTCGTGATCCCGCAGATTTTGACTCTTGTCATTGAACCATGGGTGGGGCGGGGCGCCTCCCCCCTGTCCCCCCCGGCTCGGTCGGCGAGCTACCACCCTTCAACTCCCGGATCTTGGCGGCCACGTCCGTCGCCTTCACGAGGCCCTCGCCGACGAGCACCGCGTGCGCCCCCGCCGCCGCCACCCGACGGACGTCGGCGCCCGTGAAGAAGCCGCTCTCGCTCACGACGAGCGGTCCGGGCGGGATCAGCGGCAGCAGCTCGAGCGTCGTCTCGATCCGCGTCTCGAACGTCGCCAGGTCGCGATTGTTGATGCCGACGAGCCGGCTGCCCGCGGCCAGCGCCGCGTCGAGCTCCGCGGCGGTGTGGCACTCGACCAGGGCCGCGAGCCCGAGCCCCTTGGCCGCGGCGAGGAGATCACGCAGCCGGGGGGCGTCGAGGATCGCGACGATCAGGAGCACCGCGTCGGCGCCGGCGGCGCGCGACTCCCAGAGCTGGTACTCGTCGAGCGTGAAGTCCTTGCGCAGGAGCGGTGTCTCGACCGCCGCGCGCACCGCGCGGAGATCGTCGAGGCTGCCGCGGAAATACTTCGCGTCGGTGAGCACGGAGATCGCGTCGGCGCCGCCGCGCGCGTACGCCGTCGCGAGCGCCGCCGGGTCCAGGTCCGCCGCCAGCGTCCCGCGCGAGGGCGAGGCGCGCTTGAGCTCGGCGATGAGCCGGACACCGCCGGGCGCGGGGCGCAGCGCGCCCTCGAAGTCGCGGCAGGCCGGGAGCGCGGCGCACGTCCGCTCCAGGGACGCGCGCGGAGTCTCGACGCGGCGACCCGCGATCTCGTTCCGCTTGTCGGCGACGATCTTCTCGAGGATGGACGTCACGACCGCGCCTCTAGAAGTCGCGCCGCAGCCCCTGCGCGCGCAGCGTCTCGAGCGGAACCGGGCGCAGCTGTTCGAGGACGTGGTCGCGGATCGTGCGAGGCGGCGGCAGATCGCGCGTGACGCGGCCGCGCGTGACGAGCGGCTTCAGCAGCGCGTCCCACGCGCCGCCCGTCGGGGGCGTCGTCCCGGCGGGGACGACGACGGTCTCGAGCGAGCCCCGGCGCCGGTAGACGTCCTTGGCGCCCGACCACTTGCCGCGCTTGGCCATCGGGCGCCCTTCGATCTCCATGATGTCGAGGCCGAAGTTGAGGACCGGCGCGTTCGCGATGGACGTGCCCACGCCGTAGGCGTCCACCACCGGGTTCAGGCGCAGGATCTCGTACTCGTCGATCCCCCCGGAGGCGACGATCTTCACGTGCTCGAAGCCGCGCAGGTTCAGCTCCCAGCGGACCTCCTCGACGATCCGGTAGAGATCCCCGCGGCGCGACGACGGCGTGTCCAGGCGCACCGCCCAGAGGTCCTTGCCGAGCGCCTCCGCGACGCGAATCGCCTCGAACTTCTCGTCCTGGAGCGTGTCGATCAGCGCCACGCGGCGCACCTTGGGCTCGATCACCTGGTCGAACGCCTTCAGGGCCTCGACCGTGTCGCCGATCATCAGCACGAGCGAGTGCGGAATTGTCCCCATCGGGTCCGCGTCGATCAGCTCGGCGGACTTGGTGACGGCGACGCCGTCGCAGCCGCCGACGAACGCGTTGCGCTCGATCATCGGCGCCAGCGTCGGGTGCATCCGCCGCGCGCCGAAGGAGATCACCTGCCGGTCGCCCGCCGCCTTCTTGCACCGCGCGGCCTTGGTCGCGATTCCCGAGGCCTGGCAGAGCAGACCGAGCAGCGCCGTCTCGTACTGCGCCCACTCGACGTAGACGCCCTCGAGCGTGAGCACCGGCTGGTACGGCGCGAAGATCGTCCCCTCGTCCATCGCGGCGACGTCCACCGGCAGTCCTTCGAAGAGCGCCGCGGCCTCCTCGATGCCGGCCAGCACGCCCCAGTGCCAGTCCTCGGGCAGCGACTTCAGATACACCTCGGCCTTCACGCGCTTCCGGTCGTTGCGCGCGTTGAGGATCTGGACCGTGCGCTGGAAGTAGACGTCCGACACCTGACCCGATTTGATCTCGGGGTCGGAGGCGGTGTGGAACGGGCGCTTCGGAGTCGGTGCCATCGGCCCTCAGGTCGACGTGAGAGTCAGCGTGAAAGTGCCGAGAATACTGACAGAATCACCGCGTCAAGTCAATTGGACCGGGCATGGGCACCCGGCCTTGCGGCCGCCCATGCCCCGCCGCAAGCAACGTCGGTGATGGATTGAACGGGGGAACGAGAGCCGCGACAACCGCCTGTTACAGGTGGAGGGACTTGAGGTAGGCGCGGAAGGCGTCGGCGAGGTCGGGACGGGCCAGCGCCAGCTCGACAGTGGCCTGGAGGAAGCCGAGCTTGTCGCCCGTATCGTAACGCCTCCCCTCGAACTCGACCGCGTACATCGGTCGTCGCCGGTGGAGCGCCCGGAGCGCGTCGGTCAGCTGGATCTCGCCGCGCGAGCCCGGCCTCGTTCTCGCCAGGACCGGGAAGATGTCCGGGGTGAGCACGTACCGTCCGATGATCGCCCGGTCCGACGGCGCCTCCTCGGCCAGGGGCTTCTCGACCAGGTCCGTGATCTCCCAGACCCGCTCGCCGATCTTCACACCCCCGATCACGCCGTACCGATGGATGACCTCCCGCGGGACTCGCTCGACCGCGACGACCGGGGCGCTGTATTTCTCGAAGACATCCAGCAGCTGTCGCAGGCACGGCTGGGGCGCGTCGTCGACGATGTCGTCGCCGAGCAGCACGGCGAACGGCTCGCCGCCGACCAGTCGACGGGCGGCCAGCACGGCATGGCCGAGCCCCCGCGGCTTCGGCTGGATCGCGTATCGAAACCTGACCCTCTTGCCGAGGTCGCCGCGCTCGAAGTGATGCTTGATGGAGCGCTTGTCCGAGCGATAGACGATGATGATCTCGGTGATGCCGGAGGCCATCGCCTCCTCCACGACGTACTGGATCATCGGTTTGTCGACGAGGGGCAGCATCTCCTTCGGCTGCGCCCTCGTCGCCGGGAGAAAGCGCGTGCCGAGCCCCGCGGCGGGGAACACCGCCTTGCGCACACGCGGACTCATCCTGTGTCATTCTACGCCGGTGCCGAAAATCAACGAGCGCTTCCTGAACCTCCGGGCCAGCTACCTCTTCGCCGAGATCAAGCGCCGCCGGGCGGCGTTCCGCGAGGCCCATCCCGCCGCCCGCCTGATCGACCTCGGGATCGGCGACGTGACGCGACCGCTGCCGCCGGCGGTGGTGCAGGCGATCCACGCGGCCGCCGACGAGATGGCGCGCGCGGAGACCTTCAAGGGCTACGGCCCCTACGTCGGCTACGAGTTCCTGCGCGCCGAGATCGCCGCGCACGACTTCGGCGGCTGCTCCGTCCGCGTGGACGTCGACGAGGTCTTCGTCAGCGACGGCGGCAAGAGCGACAGCGCCAACCTCCAGGAGATCTTCGCGGACGACTGCGTGGTCGCGCTCATGGACCCGGTGTATCCCGTCTACGCCGACAGCAACGTGATCGCGGGTCGGACCGGGCCCGCGGACGAGGGCGGACGTTACGCGGGTCTCGTGTACCTGGCCTGCACCGCGGACAACGGCTTTCAGCCCGCGCTCCCCGACCGGCACGTGGACCTCATCTATCTCTGCTACCCGAACAACCCGACCGGCGCGCTCATGACGCGCTCCGCGCTCCAGCGGTGGGTCGACTACGCGCGGGCCAACGAGGCGGTCATCTTCTACGACGCGGCGTACGAGGCCTACATCCGCGATCCCGGGGTCCCGCACTCGATCTACGAGCTCGAGGGCGCCCGCGACGTCGCGATCGAGTGCCGGAGCTTCTCCAAGAACGCCGGCTTCACCGGGATGCGTCTCGCCTACGTCGTCGTGCCCAGGGAGGCGCGCGGGCGCACGGCCGCCGGGACGACGGCGAGCCTCAACCAGCTCTGGCTGCGACGGCAGTCGACCAAGTCCAACGGCCTGCCCTACATCGTCCAGCGGGCCGCGGCCGCCGTGTACACGCCCGACGGGCAGAAGCAGGTGCGCGCGCTGATCGACTTCTACATGGACAACGCGCGGATCATCCACGACGGGCTGGCGGCCGCCGGGCTCACCGTGTACGGCGGACGCAACGCGCCCTACATCTGGTTCCGCACGCCGGGGGGTGCGCCGTCGTGGGACTTTTTCGACACGCTCCTGACGGAGGCCCACGTGGTCGGCACGCCGGGAGCCGGATTCGGCCCGAGCGGCGAGGGCTACTTCCGCCTCACCGCCTTCGGCTCGCGCGCCGAGACGGAGGAGGCCGTCGACCGGATCACCCGCCTGCGCCTCAGCGTCTAGGGCGGCCGCGCCCGACGCCCTCGAGGATCGCGATGATCGCGAGCACGCAGGCGGCCTGCGTCACGATGAGCCCGGCCTCCTGCCGCTGGGCGTCCTTCAAGAGGAGCGCCGAAAGCCCGAGCGTGCCCGCGATTAAGAAGATCAGCAGCACGGACTGGGTCTTGGTGAGGCCGAGATCGGCGAAGCGGTGATGAATGTGATCGCGCCCGGTGTACGCGAGCCACTCGCCGAGCGTCGACACCTTGCCCTTGACAATCCGTAATATGCCGACGAACGCGATGTCGAAGAGCGGCACGGCGAGGATCAGCGTCGGGGTCAGCAGCGAGACGAGCGGATCGTCGTCGGCCCAATCGCCCATGGCCGCCAGCCCCGCGAGCGTGAAGCCGATGAACGAGGCGCCCGAGTCGCCGAGGAAGATCGAGGCGCCACCCGGCCGGAAGTTGTACGGCAGGAAGCCCAGGCACGCGCCGACGAGCGCCACCGAGAGGAACATGAGGAAGGGCTGGCGCGTCTGGAACGCGGCCACGCTGAAAAAGACCCCCGCAAGCACGCCGAGTCCCGCGGCGAGGCCGTCCATACCGTCGAGGAACTGGACCGCGTTGGTCACGGTGAGGAACCAGGCGAGCGTGAGCACGACGTTCAGCCAGAAGACGCCGGGTATCCAGGACGGCACCGTGTCGAGCACCACGCCCCAGGCCATCGCGGCCCCGGCGCCGCCGGCCTGGCCGAGGAGCTTCCATCGGGCCGGGAGATCCACGAGGTCGTCGAGGACGCCGATCGCCACGACGATCGTGGCGCCGACCGCGACGCCCTTCAGGCCGCGCGAGAAGTTGAAGTTGATGAGGACCGTGAGCGCGAAGGCGGCGAAGACGGCCGCGCCGCCCAGGAGCGGCGTGGCGATGTCGTGCACCTTGCGCGCCGCCGGCCGGTCCAGCGCGCCGACCCAGTTCGCGAACGCGCGGACGATCGGCACGCCGACGAGCGACAGTGCGAAGGCGAGCAGCATCAGATAGAGCCAGTCGAGGCGCGCCTGTCTGAACCACGCGTGCGTCGGCGGGGCGAGCAACGCCCCGGCGAGCGCCAGGCGCAGGAGGCCGGCGATCACAGTCGTGCGAGCCGGGGCCCGTTCGACGGGCGAGGCGAGCCCGCGATCACTGTCGTGCGAGCCGGGGCCCGTTCGACGGGCGAGGCGAGCCTGCGATCACTGTCGTGCGAGCCGGGGTCCCGCAGGAGGAGCCGCAGCCCGCGGGAGGAGCCGCAGCCGCAGGCGAGGCGACGCTGCGAAGGGCGAGGCGACGCTGTAAAGAGACGGGCGAGGCGAGCCTGTGATCATGACAGCGCCTCCGCGAGCGCAGCGGCCACGTGGTCGACCTCGGCGTCGGTCAGCGCCGGGTAGCACGGGATCGTGAGCGCCTCGCTCCAGAGACGCTCTCGATCCCGTGCTACCCGGCGCT